>NZ_NHRY01000128.1 GCF_002937115.1 Rhodopila globiformis
GGCTGAGAGATCCTGGCCGGTGATCGCTACGGTCATCGCTGTCTCCCTGTCTTGGAGACGCCTGCGAATCACGGACCGCCGCGTCGCTCCAAGTCACAGACGAGTCAACGGTCGGGGCCGTTGGTATTACGTGCCGCGTGCTTGCCGCCGTTCAGCAACGCGGTCAGTTCTGCGCGCTCCGCCTCGCTCAGATCGACCCGGTATCGTATGTTCATTGCTGGTCCCCTGTTGTCGAGGCCAACGATGAATCGCAGCGCGGATGATTCGCGACCGGTGTTCACGCCCAAGCAGGGCCAATATCTGGCATTTATCCACGCCTACACGCTGGTGAACGGGCGCCCGCCGGCGGAGGCGGATATGATGCGGTTCTTTCGCGTCACACCGCCCACCGTCCATCAGATGGTGCTTACCCTCGAGCAGGCCGGGTGGATCTCACGCCAGCCAGGGGTTGCCCGGAGCATCGCTGTCCTGCTCGATCGCTCCGACTTGCCCGAGCTAAATCCGGGACATGCTCAACCGGTCAAAATCACTGTGACGAGGTACTAGTGGGCAAAGAGATCGTGCAGACTCGCGGCAGCGAAGAGGGACGCGAGGGCGGCCGCTCCGGCGCGGTTGGCGAAGGCGAGAGCGGCCGGCGATGCGGGCCGTCTGCGTATCAGCTCGGTAAGCGCAACAAAGATCGCGCCGCCATCGAGCATCGGCATGGGCAGGAGATTGGTGAGTGCCAGGCCAACCGAGAGGAAGGCGGTGAGCGCGATCAGCAGCAGAAATCCTGGAGCTGAGGCCGGACCCTTCAGGCCGGCGACGTCGATCGCCGTGGCCAACGGGTTCGGGCGGCCGGCGGTTCGGATCGCGCGGGCGACATCAGCCACGGTTGCTTCGGCAGCCTGCCAGGAGCGCTGCAACCCCAAAAGCACGGCTTCCCGTATGCCCACATGACGGGTTCGGAGTTCATGGCTCCAGATCCCAAGATGGCCGATTGTTTGGCCGTCCTGGTCGTGCGGCGCGAGGGCGGCGGTCAGTGCCAGCGTCTCTCGATTGCGGATAACCTCGAAGCGTACGGCAAGGTTCGGGTGGCTTTCGAGGATGGGGCGAAGATCTTCGAAGCGGACGACGGGTATGCCGTCGGCCGCGGTGATCCTATCGCCCGGCTGGAAACCCACTCTTTCGGCCGGGCTCCCGGGTTCTATGGAGCTGGCGACTGCCATAAAGGCGATCTCGCCTGTTACCCCAGCGAGGCCGGCGTAGAGGATGGCGGCGGGGATCAGGTTGGCAACTGGGCCAGCGGCCGTGACAATCAGGCGGACCAGGACCGGACCGAACCGGAATGAGAGCTGGTCGGATTGCGTGGTGTCCGCGTGCAGCGCGACGTAGCCGCCGATCGGGACGAGGGCGAGGCGCCACGTGGTGCCTCGCCGATCAATCCAGTCGATCAGCTTTGGACCGAACCCAATCGTGACCAGCCTGACCGGGCGGCGGCAGGCGCGGGCTGCGACGTAGTGGCCGAGTTCGTGGACAAGCAGGAGCAGGCCGGCCACGGCGAAGATGATGGGCAGGGCTATCGCGGCACGGGCGAGTTCGGGCATGGCAACCTCCGCCGAGGCCGAGTTGTGGCGCCCGGACCTATGAGGAGAGGAGGGGCGCGGCTTCAGAAGGTGCCGGGCGGTGCCAGTTGGCTGCCGCCGCTCGCGCCGTTTACCCAGGGCGCGGTTTCATAGCTGGGGCGGTCGTCCTGAGTGGACGGTTCGGCCGGTTTGACGATGGTGCCGTCGCGATTGAACGTCGGCGGTGTCCAGGTGGCGTTGGCTTCCCCATAGGGCGCGTAGGGATTGTAGACGGGCTGTCGGACAGGAGGGGCTTTCGGGGCGTCGTAGCTGCTCGCGGACCGGACGTTCGGCGAGCTGCAGGCCGCAAGGGCCGCGACGGCGATGAGGGGGATGAGGCGGTGCATGGCGATCTCCTTGAAGGTGATCACCATGCGGCCTCAGTCTGCGAACGGCTCTTTCTTTGCCTGTTCAGCAAAATCTTTCTTCATCGCGGCATTTGTTCGCTCGTAAGCAGCTTCCGCCTCCGCGCGCTGCCGCGCCAAGTCAGCCTCGGCCAGCTGCCGCTCGAGTTCCGCTATACGTTGTTTTGCAAGGCGCTCCAGGTTGCGGTAGTCGCGCAGCAGATTGTTGTAGTTTGCGACTGCAGCCCCGTGCCGCTCAGACAAGAACGCATAGTCGCGCCGATTGCCGAGCTGCACATCCATCATCTGTCGATGCTGCTCGCCCAACTGCATCATCAAAATGAAATCAGACATCGGCCTCCTCCTCTGGCCCGCTGGTGTCTGTCGCCGCTCGCAGGGTGGAATCCATAGCCCCCTCACCGCCCTCATCGCCAGACGGCCCAGAAATACGCCTTGGCGCATCCCCGGACAACAGCTTCATGTTTGCGCCGAGGCTTTCTCCACCCTTAACCAAGGCCCGTTGAGCTCCGCCGGCGATCTGTCCCCCGGGCGCCCAGGCCGCTTGCTGGTAGAAGGCCTCAGTATCAACCCGGTTGGCGGCGGTGAAGCCGATCAGCCGCGGCAAGTGGTGCGGCATCAGAGCGACCAAGCGGAACGACATCAACGCGGCGGTAATATGCGTCATCACGAAAATGTTCAGTAGGACGGCAACACCCAGGAAGTTGGTGACCAGCCACCCGTTGCTGAGCGCGAAGCCCGCGGCGATGCCGAAGGTCTGCCGGATCAGGTAGCTCATGCAGGCGAAGACGAAGTAGCCGAGGAACAGTCCGATCACCATCAGCGTCGGCCGAAAGACAACGTTGAACAACAGGCCCCAGCCTTCAATGGCGCGCCCGTGGAGGCCATCGCCGCCAACGGTCATGTGGGCAAGCATCCAAAGTGGCACGGCGATCATCGCCTCGCAGACGAGGATGATCCAGCCGCAAACCCCGGCCATCCACAGCACCCATGGGATCATCGGCAGCACGTAGGCAATCAGGATGCCGGGGATCATGAGTGCCAGCAGCCCGAGAAAAATCGGAACGCCAAGGAAGCTCATGACCGCATTCAGCGCGACGGATGCGGCCGCGGCACCCCAGTTGCCGGTCAGAAAGTTGAAGATGGCCGAGCCGGTCGAGATGGTGCTCGAGGACAGCAGGGCGGCGGTGCCGAAGGCGATCATCGAGGTGATGATCAGCGTCTGCCCCATGGCCATCAGCCCGCCGAACGGGTCGCGCCACATGTTGCCGGTCGGCAGGATGAAGCCGGTGATGGAGTTCAACAGCGGCGTCGTGAGGTTCATGCTCGTGAACAGTCGGGTCAGCAGGGACTGCGACTGGTTATCCTGCGCGCCAGCCAGGGTTTGCGGCATGCCAGCGGGCGGCGAGGTCGAGTCCTGGGTCTGCATCGCGATCTGCAACAAATTGAGGAAGTCCTTGCTGGCTGCTTCCAGCGGCGCGAGGTCCTGAGAGAGGGCCGGCCCGAGACCGTCATAGCTTGGCGGTGTGACCACGGGCGTGGCGGCGAGCAGCGACAGGGTGGTGGCGTTGGCCCTCGCGATCTCAAGGTAGTAGGAGCCGGCCGCCGTCCATCCGAGCGTCGATTGTTGCACCTGCCCCTGCAGCAGGTCGATATTGCCATTGCGGGCCTGCGTCGCCTGGCTCTGTAGCGCGTTGTTGATGGCGCTCTGCACGCTGGTCGCCGCCGCCGTCAGTTCGCGCGTGTAGGCCTGGGTGGAGCTGGTGAGGATGCCCTGAAGCGGCACGAGCGAGGCGACTGTCTTGTTCTGCCAGAGGTTCTGCGCGACCTGCTGCACCGGGCCCCTGATGGAGCCATTCAGGACGTCGTTGAGTGCTGCCTGCTGGATCGCTGCCATATCGACCGGCTGTCCGGCGATCGTCGCCTGGTTGCCCGCCGGCGTTTGGATCGTGACCGTGCCGCAGGCGGGCGTGCCGGACTGGTTGCCGACCGAGAGCGCGTAATTGAATGTGGAGTAGCCTCCGCCGCTCGGGTAGGTGCCGGTCACCGGCGTGGGCGGCGGAACCATGTTCGACGTGTTGGAGGCGAGGTTGACGAGGTCCGCGCAGAGCTCGTTGTTGATCAGCCCGAGGATGACCTGTTCGGTTCCGGGCACCATCGGTTGCGCGATGACGACGGCGTCGGGACCGACGGCCTGGATGGCATTCGTATAGACCACCTTCGCCATTCCGATGCCCCACATCGCGCTCTGGTAGACGAGACCCTGACCGGCGGAGAAGCCATTGCCGAGCGGGAACATCATGATCCCGGCGAAGCCGACGCGGACGACGAACATCCAGGTGTTGCCTGAGCCGAGGATCCGCGAGGACTCGGCTGCGCGGTGGATGTTCATGATGGTGCTGTAGCAGACGAAGGCCGCGGCGACGGCGGCCACGAAGCCGGTGAACTGGCCGACGATCTGGCCGATGACGGTGGCTTCGTTGCCGGTCGAAGGCGCGTTGCCTGCGCCGTACATCGGGAAGAGAGATTGCAGGACCTGCGCCGCCCAATCGTTGCCGGGATTGAGCGCAGCCCAGCTGACATTGTAGTTGGCCTGCTGCGCGAGGGCCGGTTCGGCGATCGCGAGGACAGCAATGGAAAGCAGGGCGGTTGGGAGCAAGCGCATGGCGGCCTCACGATGGTTGTCGTGAGGCTGCCAGTGTTGGATGCGAACGAAGGGGTCAGGCCCCCATGCTGGGCGATGGACTTGGCCGTGAGGTGGCTTCGGCTCCGGCAGACCGGTTGAACACGCTCTTCACGCCATCCACGGCACGTTGGAAGATCTCAGCGAGCTGTTTGGTGATGTCGTCGAGTTTGCTCATGCCATCCCGCGAGGATGGTGTTTTCCCAGCGGCCTCCCCGATCTGCGCGTCCAGGGCTTCAAACCTCGCGCCGAGGCCGGCTGCTGGCGACTTGGCAATGATCGCATCCACGGCGGTGCGGCTATCGCCATACTGAGCGAGAGCGGTTGAGGCTTTATCGTAGGCGGCCGCGAAGCCGCGATCGTGTTCGAGGGCGCTGTTGAAATGGGTCCGCAGATCGGCGAAGCGGCCGCCGGGGCGCATCTCGGAGAGGACACCTTCCATGCCGCCTGGATTGTTGCGGGCGGCTTCCCGGATGCGGCTCATGATGCCGGCGCCTTCGTTGTTCTGGAAGCCTTGGAGTGCGTCGAGCGCGGCCTGGCCGTTCTGTTCGGCCCGCGTGACCGCCTTGGAATCCTTGTCGGCGCGCAACCGCTCCTCAAAGTCCGCAAAACGTGCCTTCATCGGGGTATGGGGCGGCTCCCAGGGCGGCGATCCCGTTCCCCGGAGGCCCTCGACCGCGCCACGCATGCCGTCGAGAAGAACGTCGACGGCGGTGCGGTGGATTGTGACGCTCGCTGGTTGCGGTTGCTGGGGTGGTGACTGATGGTTGGTTTCGTTTGCCGAGCGGGTCCGGTCCGCGTCTGGCGCTGGGGCCGTGGCGGACGCCCGCTCGTGTCGAGTCGGCGTATCGCTTGAAGTCGGCCCTTCCGGCGCGCGAGGCGCAAGGCGTGCGCGGTTTTCCAGGCTCTCAATGTTGCTCATGGTCGGTGGGCGACTTTGGTCGGCGTTGGAGCCAATCTCAGCACCCGCGAGACGAATATCTCGAACCAGATTGCGATCCCCGACATTGGCGGTTGATCGCATCAACGCCTGCATGCGCTCGTTTTCGAGGCCCGGCGCTGACCCCGCGCGGTCCACCATTTCGATGCGCAATTCCGCTGGCATCGTGAGAGGCGCGCGCAAAGCCTTCTCGGTATCTTGGACGGTGTAGGCGAGTTGATGGCGGAACATAGGGTCGTTGTGGCGGGCTGGATCGCTGCCCTGACGCACGACATCCTGGATCGCCTGTGCGGTTGGCCGGTCGATCTGCGAGACCCTTCCGTAGGACAACGCAAGTGTGTCCAGCAATTCACGCGTGGGATCGCGTTGCGGCGCCTGTTGCTGGCCGGGCGTCTCCTGGCGACTGGCTTTGTCGCCGGCCGCCTCTGGCCGCTGTGGGTCGGCCTTTTGAGTGTTGTCGGTCGCGGGTCCGTCCGCCCGTTTCGGACCGTCAGACCGTTGCGTTCCGGCGTCAGGTGTGCCCGTCGCACTACGCCGCACCGTGTCGCCGGTCGTCGCTTCCGGACTCGTGGTGCCTTTCGCGTCGGCCACTGGCGCCGACAGCGGCAGTTGGGGTGGCTGAGGCGGGGGTGGTTGCGGTGGCTGGGGCTGCGGCCCTGCATCCTGTTCGGCCATGAGGTTCTCCTGTCAATTCGAGACCATTGCCGGCGCAGCCATGCGGACCGTCGGCACGAAGTTATGTTCGGCGGTTTCGGCGAGCTGCGTGGCGCCAATCGTCGTGTGCTTCATCGCTAGCTTGAAATTCTGGAACGCCAGGTAATTGCTCAGTGCCATTTCGGACGCGATCTCACGCTCGACGGCGGCGGGAGGCATACTTGCGAGGGTTGCGTTCCAGGTGACGTCGCTGATGCGGCGCTCGGCTTCGATCTGAAGGGCCTGGAACCACGACAGGTTTGCGGGCACAGGGAGGCCGAGATTGGTGAGATACTGTTGCTGTAGGGGCGTTGTCGGAATCGACGGCGACTGCATGCCGATCGCTTCGTCGACAAAGCTTTGCGCCAACGACATACGGGCGTTGAAGCTGCGTCGCTGAACCGCCGCGTCCTGCCCAGCCAGAGAATTGAGTTGGTCGCCCCGAAGAGCGGCTGGGGCTACGGGCTCAATCAGGTTGATCGCAAAGTCCTTAGCAGCGACAACGGACGCCTGGTCCGGGTAGGTGCCGGCCCCGAACAGACTGCTGGATCGTTGGTCGGCATCAGGTTTCGCGCTCACGCCATTGGAGCAAAGCCCAGCTGCCTGGTCCGTCGTGTCGCAGTAGAGTGCGATATGGTTCGCCGCGTTCGACTGAACGCCCTGCCGCGTGCCGAGATAGGAGGGCATGCCCTGCGTCGCTTCACCCCGCATGTCGTGGGTGCCAGCAAGCGTTGCCGCCAAATCGTAAGCCTGGACCGCCGCGGCTTGTGTTCCAACGCCGCCGTCGAGCGCCGTGCATTGCGTTGGACTGGGCGCTTGTTCGTCGCGGATCTGGGCTTGGCGGATGCCGAGCTGAAACTGCGACATGACGGTGTTCGATGCGTCGACGATCTGCTGCTGCGCGCCGATCTGTGCCTTGGAGTAGTTGGCGTTCTGCGTAAAGCCTTGGCGCAGAAGCGTGTTGGTGTCGCCGTAGGTGTTCAGGCCGATGGCCTTGTTGAAGTCCGAGATACCTGAGTTGATTGCGTCGTTGACGGACTTAACCGCGTTCACCGCATCGATAATGCCGACCTCCTTGGCAATGGACGCGACGTCGATGACGGGCCAGTCGGCAAGTGCCATGGGTGCATTGAACAGAACGGCTCCGACCACGATGCCGAATGCGGTCGAGCCAGCGAGGCTGAGTCTGCGCATGGTGAATGCTCCTTCAGAAGGTGCCTTGGGCGTTCGCCGGCAGCGTGTATCCGGGTGGCGCCTGAATGGTTCCGTTGATGTAGAGGCCGCTGCCGGAGCCGCCTGCGCCGATGCCGATTGAGCCGATCGGCGGACCGCCGCCGCCGAAGGTCAGCTTCGGGCACGACAATCCACCGCCCAAGCCCCCGAACCCGAAATTGATGCCGGTCAAGGTGAGGCCGCACTGCGTGGCCCCGCTCAGGAACTGGGACCAGGTCTGGTTCACGGCCTGGCAGATCTGGCTCTCGACGTTCTGCAGCAGGGTCGCCGGGTCGAGCAGGTTGGTGACGAGGTTGAGACCGGTGCCATTGAAGAAGTTGTTGAGACAGGAAAGCGTGGTGACGCTCGCCGGCCGCTGGATGGTCTGGTTATCGGCCGCGATGCGCGCTGTCGTACCGTTGGCGGCTGCCTGGACGATAGCGGTGCAGCCGACGCTGCCTGTGGTGGTCTGTTGGGCGAGCGCGGCCGCGGGGGCGCTCACGGCCATCAGGGCTGCCAGGGCGACGGTGGGTTTCATTGGAAGGCCTCCTTGTTGGCGTCGGCGATGGCGGTCCGCAGCGCTGACAGGCGCTCGAGTGAGAACATTCGCTGCAGGGTGAAGCGCCGGGAGAGCGCCCGCAGAGCCGACCGGAGGGCGAGGGCCTCGGCCGTTTCAGCGCGTGAGAGAACGGCCGGGAGTGGGACGCTTCCCGGCTCTGCGTTCTCGGCAAGGAAATGCATCAAGGCGAGCAGACGCGCCGCGCCAAGCTGGCAGAGGAGCGTTCGCAGCTCGTCCAGCGTGGCAGGGTCAGCCAGACGAGCGTGCAGACTCCCGTCGGCCCGACTCGCGAGCTGATCGAGGTCGCCGCCGAGGTCGACCAGCGCCTGTGCGTGGACCGTTGGCTCCTCGATCGCGCGGATCGGCGGGGGCCAGTCAGGCGGGACATGACCGGGGTGGAGCGCCCTCAGCCAGTCTTGCACGGCGATCGTATCGAGGTTGGGCATCGCAGCCTCCAAGGCATTTCTCGTGAGCCTGGGGTACAAAGCTGCGAATGACTTCTATCGACGAATCTCGACCGCCATCGTCGTCATGACCAGGTGCAGGCCGAGGGGCTGGACCGCGTCCCGGAGCACGTGGTTCCAGGTGTCTCCCCCTTTCCAGTTGACCAGGGCCGCTTGGTCCGCACCGGGGCCGTAGGTGATTTTCACAGCGTTTGGGACGATCTGCCGGCAGGCGAAGGCGAGGGGCACGCTTTTGCCGAACCCAAAAGCCATTTTGAATCGGGGCTTGTCGGGCGTCGGCTGTGCCTCTGCCTGGCTTTGGGTGTTCGGTTCGGGCGGGGCAATCGGCCCGGGTTGTGGGACCGCGTCCAACACCCGAGCCGGTTGCGCGGTTTTGACCACAAACTCTGCGCGCGCGTGCCCTGCCATTGTCAGGCTTACGAGAGTAGTCAAAACCAGATGTCGCATGGAACAATCCCCAAAAATCTTTGCAATCCTCCCCTTGAAAGTTGCGAACGGGGTTGCGGCACCCCCGCCGCTCAAAGGATAAGTTTGCTGCTTGGGTTACCTGGGAGGACGGACCCAAGCGCCGGGGCGGGGGCCTGCGCGGCGTCGACCGGTTCGCAGCGTGAGGCCTTCAAGTCCCTGCGTCCATTGACTGGGGAAGACGATTTTTTGCGATGAGCAAGCCCGAAGAACATGATGCTGATGAAAACGCGCTGTATGAAGCAGTTGCGATGCGCATCCGAGCCGCGCGATTGAGGGACAATCTCACGCAACAAGAATTGGCTGATCGTATACAAGCAAAGCGGTCATACATCTTCGAACTCGAAAGCGGATCCGCCAATCCGACACTGCGGACGCTGTATCGGTTGGGCAAGGCTTTTAATATCGCCCCCGCTGACCTGCTACCAGAGGCCCGTCACCCCGAGCTTAGTCATGAGAATGTAAGGACATTGACGGACAAGTGTGACGCTATTCTTTCGGTCTTGATGCGCCACAGCAACGAGGAGCGAGAGGCCGTTACAGTCTTTCGTCGCATGTTGGAGCGGCTCGCCCCTGCGATCGGGGACGCCATCCAGCCTGCCAGCCAGGAGGCGGCCCCTCACCCACCTCCGACCTGATGTCGCTCCGCAGGCGGTGAATGTTTTAACAGGCTATTTCTGTCTGGACTCGCATATTATAACTTGCTATTGCCCTTCCCGGTTGCATTGCCGGAGAGGGTGGTGTCGGTCCATTGGGAGAGCCAAGTCGAGCCTGAGGTGGCCCCGATCGTCGGGGCTGGTTGGCTGCTCTCGCTCGCTGCCGCCGCCGTTTCCCTGCCGGTCGACACCCTCCTGCGCGGCATGGTCACGGCCGGTCAGGGCGTCCATGCCATTCTCGACTACCTCGGCCTCTCGCGAATGGCGTTGGAGGCGCAAATCGTTCGGCTCGGCTTGCCGATGCCGCACGAGCGCCCCCGCCGTCGTGCCGCTGGGCGCAATCCCTGGGCGGACGAGGACGTTCGCCGCCTGATTGCCTGGCGGCTGGTCGGAATCCACCCCGAGACAATCGCCGTTCGATTGGGCCGAAGCGTCGGCTCCATACGATCGAAATCACGGCGCCTGGGTGTGCCGACGCCCGACCGTAAGGCGTTGCGGCGGCTTGACCCACGCAGTCTTCAAGATCCTCCGCCGGGTCTCTGGGCCGGGCATCACCCGGCTCAAGCCATTGAACCGACCGCAGACGACAAATGCGGGACCGCAGCGGGTGGGGCCTCCGTTAGCGGGGCGCACCACGACATTCCTGCTGAGCCCGAGGCGGCCGAAATCGTCCGCCCTGACGCCATTTTGCCCGCTCAGGGGGTTCTCGATCTGGGCAGCACCGGGGGCGGTGCGGCGCCAGTCCAGGCGGACCGCGCCCGCAGGGCTCCGCCGGTCCGGGTTTCCGGGGGATCGAAGCAAGGGCAGCGGGATCTCGGTCTGCTGCAGGTGGTTGCCGGCAAGGATACCGGCAAGGTCGAGGTGCCTGTTCCCGCAACGCACCGCGCGGTCGATCTCACAGGAGACCTGACCTGGATGGGCAAGATGGCCAATCCACAGAAAAGCGACATCTTCGTTTGGACGCTCGGCCTGCTGTTCCTGAGCGGATTGCATTGGCGGGAGATTGCCGAGCGGATTGGCCGCGAGCCGGGATCCGTTCGGTCCATGCGCACGCGCTTCGGCATCCCGATCGCGTCGGATCGACGGCTGATCACGACGGAACTGGATACGCTCCGCGGCAAGATGACCTGTGTCGTCTCCAAATACATCGTCAAACGCTGCAACGAGAGCGGCACCTATTTCTGGTGTCACCGCGATGATCGCGCCTGCAATACGGCGCCGATGGTTCGCCGCAAAAATGGCTTGCGGGACCAACGCATCGAGGGACGCAGCCCAGTCTTCCGGCTTCTCTCGCGCGCGGAAATCGATCGGCTGCCGCGCCATCTCATTGAGCCATTCGCAAACAACGAGCGGATAGTCGGCCTCGCATAAAAACCACTGAGGGTGCATCAATGCGCAATCAGGCCGCCGCCGTTTCCCGCCGTCTTTCCGATCCCGATTTCCAAGGTGCACTCGTCAACCGATGCATTCTCCTCACCCTCGGAATGGGCGCGATGATGTGTGTCTCCTTGCTCTACGACGCGTGGATGTGGACTCACCCAGTCCCGCCTCGATACTTTTTCACCGACGGTAAGCATGCGCCACGCCCGGTCGTCGGTCTCGACAGTCCGATCGTCGACGACACGCAGTTGCTGGACTGGACGGTGCAGGCGATTCTGGCACCCTATAATGTCGATTATTACAACTACCCGGTTCAGCTGAACACGGCGAGCCGACGCTTTACGTTGCGCGGTTGGAACACATTCGCCGGCAGCTTCATCGGACGTGGCAATTTCGATGAGCTGAAACGTGCGCGCCTGCTGTGTCACGCGCAGTCGCAGCGCGCGGCCGTGATCCATCAGACCAGCTACATGCAGGGCGCGCTCGCCTACCAGATCCAGGTGCCGATTACCCAGACCTGCGAGAACGCCAATCAAACGAGTTCGAACAACTTGATGATCACGGCCTTGGTCATTCGCACGAATGACGACGACCATCCTGACGGGCTGGCGATCGATCAGCTCGTCGCGGCGCCACACTGACATGGAGCGGAACACGATGAGGCGGCTGTTGGAAAAGACCGGCGAAGCGCGCCTCGGCATCCTGATCGCCGCTCTGGGTTTGGTCGGAACCGCGGTTCCCGCGCTGGCCCAGGCCCCCACAGTGCCGCCTGGCGCGGGCACCGCACAGAACGGTGCGAATGACAATCCCGCCGCGCAGAAGGCGGTGCAGGACGCCATTCCACTCACCCCGGAGATGATTGAGGCCCTGGCGCGGCGCTTTCGCGCCAACCAGCAGACGCAGGAGCAGGCCGTCACGGAAATGGCCGTGCCGGACAATCGGCAGATCAACACCTCCTTCGCCCCCGGCGGTGCGACCAGCATCATTCAGACGATCAAGGGCTATCCGACAGCGGTGTCGTTCTTCGACAGCACCGGACAGCCCTGGCCGGTGCAGTGGGACACCAACAGCAATCCCGCGGCGATTGCGGGCGGCGCCAACTGCAACGTTCAAACCAATGGGAACGCCGGCGGGCCTGCCGCCATGGCGGTCGGGTTCTTCGTTTGCGCCCCGACGAAAGGGTCGAACGTCCTCGAGATAACGCCCGTCTCGCTCGCGCCGCGCGGCGGCCTGGTGGTGAGCCTCGAAGGCGCGCCGAAGCCGCTGACGTTCCTCCTTGTCACGGGAGGCGGGCGGTATGACGCCAATCTGTCGGTCCACGTGGCCGATCGCGGGCCACACGCGAAGGTGGAGATCCTCACCCGCCCCGATGCGCCGGATACGGGTGCGCCTTTCCTGACCGGCATGTTGCAGGGCGTGCCGCCGGCCGACGCGACGCCGCTGGCTGTCGAAGGCGTTTCACCGGATGGCATCCGCGCCTGGCGCCTCGGGCGCAATGTCTATCTGCGCACGCGCTACACGCTGCTCTCGCCCGAGTGGACGGCGTCGGAAGCCGAAGGCGGCACGACGGTCTATGCCGTGCCGAGCACGCCCGTCGTTCTGTTGTCCGTCAACGGCCGGACGGTGTCGGCCCTGCTGAAGGATCCTTCCTGATGTCCGGTGTTCTGAAGATGCGTGGCGGGCCCTTGCTGAGCAGTGCGGGCCGCGCAGGGCCCCGTCGTCTTGCGGTGATTGCAATGAGCGGCACGGCCATCGTGGCATTGGTGGTTGTGGTGGCATTGAGTGGGCACAAGGCCGTGCCCGTCTCGCAGGACGCCCGCATGAAGCCGGTGGACCCGCTGCCGGGTGGGCTGCACAGCACTCCGGAGATGAACGCGCTTGGCTTCGAGGCTGATACGCAGCAGGCGCAGGCCGCACTCAAGCGGGGCGAGTCCTACACACCGGCCCTGGCACCGAGCGTGCCGATGTTTCCGTCGCCACCCGCGCCAGACCTGACGACGCCGGTCCCCACGCCTGCACCCGCACCCCAGCCTGTGCGTCAGCCGCATGCCGTGGCGCCGGTGCGTGTGGTCATGCCTCAGGAAGTCGTCGAGATGCCGACGCCGACCGTCGCACCCGCGCAGGTCATTCACGTGCAGGCCGTGGTCGATCCGAAGGCAGTCGAAGCCACCAACAAGCAGATCGGCGACCTGTTCAGCCAATGGGGCGGCCGGCTTCCGAGGACCGAAATGGTTCTCCCGCCTTCGGAGCGAGTGGACGATCCCAACGCAACCGACCCGAGTGGCAATGCGCGCGCTGGAACCACGGCGCGTTCGTCGCCAGCGGCGACCCCAGCATCGCTGCGGTCGGACGAGCGGACAGGTCGTGTGCTCGTTCCAGCGGGACGCGGCGTGTTCGCTCACCCCATTCTGGCGCTGAGTTCGGATCAGTCGAGCCCTGTCGTCATGCAGGCCGATAGCGGCCCGATCGCCGGGGACCGGATGATCGGATCGTTTTCGAAGCAGGCTGACCGGTTGGTGATCCACATCGACCGCATCATTCATCAAGGCCAGGAGATCAGTGCGGACGGCGTGGTGACGGCGCCGGATACAATGGAAGCGGGGGTCGCATCCGAGATCGACCAGCACTATGCTGAGCGATTCATTTTGCCTGCCGCCGCCGCCTTCGTTGCGGGGCTGGGGCAGGCATTGGCGACGACGAGCAATACGACCGCTGTTCTTTCGCCGTTCGGTGGCGCCACGACGAACACCAATCTGAATTTTCATCAGCAGCTCGGCGTGGCAGCCGGAGTAGCAGCCCAGCAGATCGGCAATACCCTCAATGCGCAGGCCCCGAAAGGTCCAACCATCTCGCTGGAAGCCAATGTCTCCGTCGGCGTGATGTTCCTGTCGAACGTGGTCGACAAGCGCTCGTAGCCGGCACCACGTCGTTCGCATTGAGAGGGGCGATGTTCACGCATCGCCCCTTTTTTCTGCGAGGCCGCCATGGACACGCATATTCACCCCGACCCCGGCAACACCGCGTCCGTGCCCCTTCATGTGTCGCTGCCGGAGGATGTATTCGACCTGGAGCGCGGCAAATCGGACGCGGAGACGGCAGGTGCGCCGCAGGCGCCGTCCGCGTCGCCGGAAGAGCGGCTTTCGCCCAGGGAAGAGCCGCGCCCGCCTCGTCGCCGTGGCCTGTTGCTTGGGACGGCGGCCTGCCTGCTGGTTCTGGGCATCGGTGCCGCTTGCGTCTTCTCGCCCTACAATACGGCGTATCCGGTGCCGATGATGGCGTCGACACTGCGGCAACTGGCGAACGAGGCCGGCATTGGACAGCCGGCGGTTCTGGCGCCGTCGGCGCATCTGGCGCGCGTCAATGCGCCGCCCCTGCCTCCGCCCGGCAAGCGCGAAACGTACACCCCGGCGCCGCGGAAGTCCGAGGTGGACGAGATCCTCGCGTTGAGGGCAGGTGCGCCCGCTGGCGCTTCGGCCGACACCCCGACCCCGCCCGCTCACTCGGCCGCGCCGGCTGACAATCCTGTCCCCGCCTTTCTTCCGGGAGAGCCAGGTGGACCCCCGATTTCGTCAAATCCGGCCACGATTGCAGCACAGCAACCGTCCACCGTCGCTCCGAAGCCGGAGGCCGCGACGCCCTCGCCTGCCGCCAAACCCGATTTGACCCAATCGATCGTGGCCGGCATGCGCAATCGTGATGGAGCTCCCGGAAATGGCGCGCCGGCAGCGCAGGTCGCGTCTTCCGCGGCGCCAGTTTCGCTTCGCGTACCGGAGCCCCAGAAGCCGCTGCCGGTGCGGACGCACGCTCAGACGCAGTCGCAGCCGGATACGGCCGCCGCGTCGCCGCAAGCGGATGCCGCGACATTGGCAGCGACATTGCAAGCGGCCCCGATGAGCACGCCGGAGCAAGTGCAGGTCCTCGAGCTCGTCACCCGGCTTGGCGCGCTCGTCGACGACCAGCGCAAGGAGGTAGATCAGCTGCGAGCGGATCTCGCACGGAGCCGCGTCGACGAGACGGCACGGATTGATGACTTTCAGCGGCGGCTCGCGTTCGCCGAGGCGCAACGGTCCGTGGCCAAGGCGAGCGGGGTTGCTGCCGATCCTGCGCCAGCCACTCCCATCATTCCCGTCTCCGAACCGGCAACATCGGTGGTTCGTCCGACGCTCGTTGTGGCCCGCGCGGCGTTGCCGGCCGATCCCAGCCAGCCGGTCCAACGCTATCGGGTGCAAGCGGCCTCTCCCGGGTTGGCGATGCTTGCCGCGATCGACCGGGCCGGCGACGAGAGCGCGCAGCTGCAGGTCGCACTCGGGGATACGGTGCCGGGCTATGGCCGCGTGAAGGCGGTCGTCCAGCAGGGCACCACCTGGGTCGTCAAGACCGAGCGTGGGACCATCGGCCAGTAGGAGGCAACGCAACATGCAGGGCCTGGTCAATTTCACGACGGCGATCGCCGACGGCATTTCTGTCATGCTGCCGGCGTTCTGCTATTTCATGGCGTTGTCGTGCTTCATGTTCTTCGCCTGGACGTTGTTCTCCTGGTCCCAACCGCACAGGCATCACCACCATCACTGGCACAAGCCGTGGATTCCGGTTGTCTCGATTATCATGTGCGGCGTGTTCGCGACCTTCCCGAACTTTCTGACGATGGCGAACGTGAGCATGGGCACGAACATGGTCGTGTCGATCACGCAATACACGCCGACGACGCCGCCAAACGCGGGCAACATCCTCGGCAACACGCCGCAGCAGAGCGTGCTGAACGTGGTGCAGCTGTTTCAGTATTTCTTCGAGGCCTTCGGTGCAGCCTGTGTCTTTTGGGCGCTGATGCGCTGGCGCGGTATCGTTAATGGCCATGTCCAGGGATCGCCGACCTCCTGCGGAATCCAATTCCTGTTTGGGGTATGCTGCATCAACATCGTCACAATCGCCAACGGCGTCGTCGGCATGTTCCAGACCGGCGGGTGAGTAAGGGCGACCGGGAGGGCCCAGACTGTCGTCCATATCGATTTGAGCGATTGCCTCGCGTCTATGTGCGGAAGCGAAATACGAGCACGGCCTCAAAAGGGCCGCGTTTCTTGCTCGGTCGCCGCCTCGGCGATTTCTAAAGCATAGATGGACGCACGATCCTTGAGAGGCATCGAGCGGTTCCGTCATTCGCATCCGTCTCACTCAATCTCCGACGTCGAGGGGCAGTTCCCTCGCAACCAGGAGAACCTCACGTGAGCATTTCCATCACCAGGCGCACGGCGATCGTCCGTCGCTTCAATCCGCGGGGGAAGATCCTGCCGGCGCTTGCCGGTGGGATGTCCCTCACCTTCGCGGCCATCGGCCATGCCTTCGCCCAGGCCGCTGCGCCGGCGAATAGCATCGGCGCGCAGCTCAACACGATGTCGTCCGAGGGCATCAGCGCGTCGGGCAACATTTTCACCATGGCCTGCTATGCCGCGGCCGCCCTCTGCTTCAGCATGGGCGTCTGGAAGCTGTGGCAGAGCCGGCAGCCGCAGAACCGGGAGCAGGGCCACGTGATGGCTGGCGTCGCCGGTCTGGTACTGTGCGGTCTGTTCGCGTCCGCCGGAGTGTGGGTGAACAAGGCGGCGGTCACCGGCTCGGGCGGCAACGCGACCGTCAACGACACCCCGGGCCTGGTGCAATTCGGCGCCGGCGGCTGATCCCGAAGCGGCCCGCCACTGTGTCACGTGGCGGGCCTTTTCTTTCGGAGGTAAGATGAAGCACTCACCCCTCACCTCGGGCTTCGTGCCGGCAAGCGATAGCAAGCCCGGCTCCGCGGCGATAATCGTCTTTGTGGCGTTGGCGCTGGTTTACGCCGCGAGCGGCATTCTCAATGCCCTCCAGGCTGCGGCCGTGCCCACGACAGATGTTTTGCGCGAGACCGTGCCGGTCTTGCTGCCATCTATCGCGGTCGTGACAGCGCTCTGGATCACGAAGATCTCGAACCTGTCGCTCAAGGCTCGCCGCTTCTCCCTGGCCGCGACCCTCATCGTGGCCGGCCTTATCGCCACGATCTCGACCTTTGGTCCCTGATGCCGCAGGCTTTGTATCTCGACGTGCAGGTCGGCGCGGTCGCCGACGGCGTCCCGGACGCCGCCCGCCGGTGTGCGTTCTGCGCCCGGCCGGGAGCGTTCCAGGGCCAAGACGGCGCCCAGGCCACCTGTCCTCTTTGCTGGTTGGTTTGCGACTTAGGACGGCCTCGCATCGACGAGGAAGCCCGGCTGATCTGGCTTCCCGAAGCCGGCCAGAGCGTCATCAATGTTCTTTGCCGTGAAATACACATCGAACTTTATCGCCTGCTGGAACCTCTCTGCGACGATGCTGTCCCGCGATTGGATACCGAGGCGAGCACGCGGCTTTATTATGCTCGCGTTTCACTGGCGGCCCGTGAGGACGCCGCCGTCTCCCGTCTCGGGTCGAGCAAACCCAGCGAACTCGCCGAAGCGCTGCGCCAACTACCGGCACCGATCCGCGCGCGCCAGTCCGATCTGCTGGCCGGCCTGCGTCTGCTCCCGCGAGGCCGCTTTTTCGTCGGCGACGAGGATATCTATCCGAGGGTCGTGGGTGTTTGGTCGAATGGATCAGCGGTCGAACCTCGGCCCTCCTACAACGAGGTTTCCGTGTGATGTCGTTCTTGTCGAACCTGTTCGCCGGTCTATCCCTTGCACTGAAGCAACCTCTCGAATCCTACTGCGACATCGACACGTCTCACGGCAACGCCCTGGTCACGAAGTCGGGTCATTACGTCACATGGCTGCGCGTCGACGGCATGCAGCGCATGGCCGAGCGCAAGGATTTTGATGCGATCAACGAGGCGATGCGCCTCGATCTCTCCGGCGCGCTGGAGACGCGCGGCCACGCGATCGTGGGTTGGTATATTTCGGACCCCGACGCGGCCCTGGTGGAGATCGAACGGCTGAACCTCGCCTCGTGCCGCAACATCGCACAGGAGGTTGGCCTCGATCTGCGCGACATTCTCGACGAGCGTGCCAAGCTTTGGCCCAAGCTCATGCGCTGGGAAGCCGCCTACCTCATCCTCTGGACCCGTACGTCAGTGCTGACCAGGGAGGAGCGAAAACAGCTAAAGGCGGAATATGCGGCCACTGCCAAGGAGCTCGGGGCCGTCGGGCAGACCCAGCGTGTGTTTCTGCGCAGCGAGGTGATGGCGGCGCGACATGAGGCGTTCACGACGCGCGTGCTCTCGGCACTGCGCGCGCACGACATCGCCGCCGGGGTGATCGACCCGCACGAGGCGCTCGGCGTTGCCCGGTCCGCGATGTATCGCGAGATGGCGGGTTCCGATTGGACCCCGTGCCTGCCGGGTGATCGGGTGATGGCCCGCTGCCCGGAGGAGGACGTCAAAAAGCCGAAGGCTGAGTATCTTCTCTGGCCGCCGATCCGCGAGCAGATTTTCTATGCGGACGCGGTAACGCAGGGCGGTCAGCGCGTGGATTTCGGTGACAACACTTTCGCGCCGGTCGACATGAATATTGGCCCGGAGGATCCGCGGCCATTCGTTGAACTGGCCGCCGTACTTGGCCGCGACCGCATCCCATGGCGCGCCGCGATCGTGTTGGAGGGGAGCGGGCAAGCGGCGATGCAGCTGAAGGACGTCGGCGCGAGTTTCCTGTCGATGTTTCCCGGTAACGCCGATCTGCGGCGGGCTTTCGCCTTCCTGCGCGAGGCGCGGGAAAAAGAGAACCATATCGCGGTGCGTCTCCGCGCCTCGTTTGCCACCTGGGCGCCCATCGAGGAGCCGCATAAGCTGCGGCGGCGCATGTCGACGCTGAGCCAGCGCATCGAGGGCTGGGGCAACGCCAAGGCCACGACGGTGATCGGCGATCCGCTTGAGGGGGTGATGAGCACGGCGCCCGGTCTGGCGCTGGCGTCGACCGCAAACCCTGCCCTTGCCCTGCTGGGCGACGCATTGGTCATGCTGCCCTGGAACCGCACGGCGTCGCCCTGGGAGGCTGGCAGCGTGCTCTTCCGTCGCCCTGACGGCGGCATCTGGCCGTATGACCCGGCTGGCGGACGCAAGCGGCCCCTCGTGGTCGATATCTTTGTGGCGCCACCCGGTTCGGGAAAGTCAGTGCTCGCCAACACGATCAATATTGGCCTCTGTCTCAGCACCGCGGTGATGGGCACGAACGGGGCGAAGGTGCCGTTGATCGGGAAGGCGGATATCGGGCGCTCGGCCGAAGGCTTTGTGCGCCTCATCCAGGAGGCCCTCGGTCCGCACCGCAAGCACGAGGCGGTGTTCTGCTCGCTGCAATTCGCGCCGGGCTTCGAGTTCAACATCTTCGATCTGCAGGTTGGTTGCGAGTACCCGCTGCCGCTGGAGAAGGCGTTTCTGCAGAACTTCCTGGCGTTGGCCACGCTGCCCGTTGACGAGAGCACGCCCTTCGAGGGCATGGCGCAGCTGATCTCTCTGGTCATCGACGAGGTGTATCGGAGCTGCACGGAGATCGGCGGCGGATCGAAACCTTATCGGCCCGGCCTCGATCGTGACGTAGACGAGGCGCTGCGCCGGCATCGGGTGAAGCTCGACCACGAGTCCCCCTATTGGCGCGACGTCGTCAACGCGCTCTGCGACGCTGGCGAACACCGGCTTGCAGAGCGGGCGCAGCGCCACGCCGTACCGATCCTCGAGGACCTCATCGGCGCCGTCCGATCGGACCAGATCAAGGACCAGTTCGACGCGCTGAAACTCAGCCAGACGAGCGAGAAGGCAAGCCAGATCTTCGAGCGCTACATCTCGGACCTGATCCGCCGATTTCCGACGCTGAATGCGCCGACGCAACTGGACTTCGGGCCTGCGCGCATCATCGTTCTTGATCTGCAATACGTCGCTCCGACCGGCTCCACGGCGGCGAACCGGCAAACCGAGATGATGTATCTGCTGGCGCGGCATATCCTCGCCCGCAACTTCTTCCTGCACCCGGAATATCTGGTCTACATCCCCGAGCGCGTGCGCGAGCACCACAAGAAGCGCTTTCTCGAAGCCTATGAGACGGTCAAGCGTGTTGACTATGACGAGTGGCATCGGACGCAGGGCAGCGCGCTGGTGCGCGCGCAGGCCGAACTCGATGTGCGTGAAGGCCGCAAGCACAATGTTCAGCTCGGCTTCGCATCGCAGCGTCTGTCGGACATGGGCGACGGCATCATTGCGCAATCGACCGGCCGCTTCGTGCTGGGCGCCGACGATCAGCGCGAGCGGGAGGAGATCGTCAAGCGTTTCGGACTGACGGAGGCGAGCGCCAAGATCGTGCGCAACCGGCTGACAGGTCCACGCCGGGATGGCGCTCCGTTCCTCGCCATCTTCCGCGCGGAGCAGGCGAATTACGAGCAGTTCCTGGTCAACTCGCTCGGACCGATCGAACTTTGGGCGCTATCGACCACGCCAGGCGACACCAGCTTGCGTAACCGGATCTACGACCGTGTTGGCTACTCGGAGGGCCTGCGTCGCCTGTCCAAGGTGTTCCCTGGAGGCTCCGCGATGGACGAGATCGAACGCCGCACCAAGGCTCGCCTGAAGAAGGGTGACGCGGCGGATCGCGTCGAGTCGGGCGTTGTGGACGAACTCGCGGACGAGCTGATCCGGGGCCACGGACTGGGGTTGGTCTTGCGACCCTACGAGAACCCGCGGGACCACGAATTGCCCGCCGCGGCAGAGTAGGTCCCTTGGCGACGTCCATTCATTCGGCGCGGCCACAGTCTATTCGCGTATACAGGGCTGGCGGTGGCTAGGTCAGAATTTGCAGGCCATGCTTCTGGACAATGGCCAGCAGCTTCAGGGCGACGCCGCTTGGCTTTTTGGCACCGGTTTCCCACTTCTCGACCGTGCTTTCGCTGGTGTTGAGATAGCGGGCAAAGACCGGCTGACTGACCTTGTTGCTCTCGCGGAGCTGCTTTATCGCTGCCGGCGCGATGGGCGGCGTGACGGACAGGCAGGTTTCATCAAAATCCCGCATGGTGGCTTTGTCGATCGTCCCGGCGCGATCCATCCCGGCAACCGCGCTATGGATTGCCTCGAAGGCGTCGCTCTTGAACTTCCGCCTCGCAGTCATTTGCAAATCTCCACCAGCTCTTTGGTTTCCAGTTCCTTTCCGATCTCGACGTCCGTCTTTGCGGCGTAGAGATCGGCCAATTTGCGAAACGCCTTCAGTTCGTCACTCTCGATGTTCGCCCGGTCCTGCTTCGCAAACAGGTAGGCGTAAACCCAATAGCGGCGTCCCTTGGCGACGATGATGCTCCGATGTCTGTTCTTATCCAGGCGCTTCTTGAACACACCGCCACCGAGGTCGTCCGCTTGACCCTTCCGGACCTCAGCGATGGCCTCGCAAAGCTCATCATCGTCGATGAGCGCCTTGCGCGCCGCTTTGGCGAACCAAGCAGTCTTGAAGGCCCGCGCGGTCTCGTCAGCATCAGTCATCACTTCATGTAGCACTTAGTGCTATTGAAAACAAGGTGCAGGTGCTTCCCCCGTGGGGTCGCGCTGGATCTCGCTGCGCGCAGACCGATCCGCCCTTGGCGTCTCCTTCCCGCAGGGCGACGATCGTTCTCGCGAGCGGGCTTGAAGCCCACATGAGGCCGCCGACGTCTTCGGCGAGATCTCCGTCTATCAGTCGAAAGGGTCGCGTCCCCCCTCGCTTCCGCAGCGGGAATCGCCCGGGCCGGGGCTCGGCTGCGCACGCACCACCCCGAACGGATCCCGCAGCCAGCCTCGCCGCGGTTCTTCGCCACGACGGCGAGGCCGATGGCCGAGACCATCGCGCTGCGGCGACGTGATGGAGAGATAAGACGATCTACGACAAACGGGAGAGTTGGCTGAGCGGGGTGCCGGCATTGCCGATCGGCTGGATGCGTCCATCGCCGTCGGCTGTCGCCGCTCCGCGAGGCCGGCGCGGTGACCTCTGGAGGAACGAGACAGGCTCGTTCGGCTGGAGCCTGGATCGGAGCCGCCCGAAAATGAAAAAGCCGCGTAGGGCTCATTCGCAGGAACGCGCGATAGGATCACCGCATGATGGAGGCGGGGCCGATGGCACATCTGACATTGCAGATCGGGGCGGCGATCATCGTTCCGGTAGGTCCGCGCCGGAGTGCGCGGCGGGTCGACGACTGGCGCAGACGGGCGCTACGGGAAGCGGCGCTGCTACAGCCCCAGCCCCTCGCGTGGCCCACCTCTCATCTGCTGGCGGCCCGTGTTCGTGGTCGGAAGACCGGGGGCCTGACGACCGAGGGCCTGAAGATCGGGCGTGCCCGCTTCTCGATCACGGAGCGTGCCTGATGCGACCCTTGGTTTCGGCGCTTCTCATGGCCGCTTTGCTGGGAGGGTGCGCCAACCCGGCGCATCCGGTCCCGACGACAGTTGCCACCCCAGGGATGCCAAATCCCGAAGAGGCGCTGCGGCAGAGCATCCAGCATGTCGATGCCGAGATGGCACAGCTGGGTCAGCTGACGCCCACCCAGGTCACGACCTCGGTTCCCGTCATGCCAGAGGATTTGCAGCGGCTCGTCACCTTCAAGTGGTCAGGTCCGCTGGATCAGGGTGTCGCGAAACTGGCACAGTCCGTCGGCTACACGTTCTTCGTGTCCGCGCCTCCTGGCGCTCAGCCGCTTCAGGTCGCCGTCGAGCTCACCAACGTGCCGGCCTACGAAGTGTTCAAGGCGCTCGGCGAGGAGGCCGGCACGCGGGCTGCGGTCGAGCTCGATCCTTTGCACCACCAGGTTCAGGTGATCCACCATGTCTAACTTCCGCGCCCTGCTTGCCACTGCCACGGTTTTGGCCGGACTCGCAGGCGTCATGCCGGCACAGGCCGACGACACGCTGACCTCTCCGCGGGTCCCGCCCGACCCGACATTGGATCAGGTCGAGAGCAACGTGCCCGATCTGGCCAATCCGCTGAACAAGCCGATCACAGGCGGCTCCCAGCAGCCGCTCGTGGTCGGCACGGAACCTCCCCCGTCACTGGAGCAATTGCAGGCCGCCCGGCCGGGCGACGAGCAGGGCGATGGTCTGGAACCAGGCCGCGCCGACATGGTCCGCACCGCGGCCCTGACGTATGGCGCGCAAGGCGGGCTTGCGGGTCGGAGTTTCGCGCTGAACGAGATGCTCCGCCGCCACCAGGCCGAGCTCGACAGCGCCTACGATTTTCGCGTTCTCGTCCTGCCGGTTGGTGCCGGACAAACCATGATGCGTCCGCCGATCGTCTCGGCTGCGCAGATGGCGTTCGCCCTCGGCGACAGCGCCCAGGTCGCTCGCGAAACGTCGTGCATCTACCAGATCACGCGTGAGGCGCAGCTCGCTTCCGCGCCGCCGAACTGGCGCACCTATCTCGTTCGGTCCTGGTCCAACCCGCATCGCCCTCAGGACGCTACCCTGCCTCGCACCAAGCAGGAGGCCGCCTACTGGAACAAATGGGTGGCGGAGGGTTGGGCGTCCGGGGAGAAGCAGGCGGTCGACATCTTCCTCGCCGATTTGGGCCGTCTTGAGCGCGATATCGTTGGCATGGCCCGCTACCGCGTGCTGCTGCGGGCCGGACTCGTCGAACAGCCTCGCCTCGCCTTCCAGAATGCCCCTGTGCAGGGTGGACGCGACAGCCTGCACGTAGGCGACGCCACCATCCGCATCACCGATCAGCCCGGCTTGCAGGCCAATCCGCGCCGCTGGCGGCCGGGCGCCGGGTGCCCGCAGTGAGCAGCGCGCATAGGGCAGCAGATGTTGGACGGTCGTCTCGCTGATCTCGGGCCGGGTAACCGGCCCGCCAGTACCACCGGTGTTCGCTGGCCGGATGCCGACCGTCGGGATCTGCGCTGGGTCGAAGAGGCCCGCCGTCATGCACCGGGTCTCGACGGCCTTCTCGTGTGGGCCTTCGAGTCGAACGCCTCACGCATCGCCTTCCAGAGCGGCCATCCGGTCTGGGTGCGCATTCACGGACAGAACCATCAGGTCACCGAGCGTGCGGTGGACGATTACGAATTCAGCCAGATCGTCAACCATGTCTATGGGGCCGATGGCATGGCCCGTCTGCAGATGGGCAAGGATTTCGATACCGCTTATTCGATTTCATTGAGCCGCTCGAGGCGGCTTCGCTTCCGCCTCAACGCTACCCCCACGCGCACGCCTCGCCGCGACGGCGGCAACATTGTCATGCGGCCGATCGCCGATATGCCGCCGCCACTGAGCGACCAGCTGGTCGAGCAAGGCATTCTGGACAACTACCGTCCGGGACACGGCATGGTCATCGTGTCCGGTGCAACTGGTTCGGGCAAAAGCACGCTGATCGCCGGGATGACCGTCGCCAAACTGCTCGATCCGACCGGCAACTTCGATATCATCGAGGGAGCGGCGCCGGTCGAGTTTCTGCTGGAGCGCGTGCGCGGCCCCACCTCGACGATGAACCAGACCGAGATCCCGCGCGATCTGCCAAGTTTCGCAGCCTTCGTCCGCGGTGCAATGCGACGCGAACCGACCGACATCATTGTCGGCGAATGCCGCGACTCCGAGACGATGGACGCGGCGATCCAGGCCGCGATCTCCGGTCATGTCCTGACCACCACCATTCACGCCAACAATGTTCCGCTGACGATGCAGCGCATCGCCAGCCTCTGCCCCCCGGGCGAGCGGGAAAACCTGATCTCGGCGGTGGCGCAGTCGCTGCGTCTGATCATCAATCAGCGCCTGGCGCGCTCAGCTGACGGGAAGCGCACGCCCCTGCGCGAATTTCTGGTCTTCGATGCCGAGCTGCGCAGCCAATTCCTGCGCACGGATCCAGGCGAGTGGCCCGCGCTGACCAGCCGCGCCGTCGAGGAGAAAGGCCAGTCATACCGGGCTGCTATCGCGAGCGCGGCGCGCGCGGGTCGAATCACCGAAGCCACTGCCGCTTACGAGCTACGCCAGATCGGCTGAGCACCGCAGCGTGAAAGAGGCGCTCATTCGCAGCTTCGGCGACGATGATAACCCTCAACCTGGCGAGGAGAATGCTGTCGTGATCGCTAAGTTTGCAATGCCGGAGCCTTGCTATGTGGCGTAACACCGGCCAGCCCGTGCGCGTGCTGATGCTCGATGCGCGGGCCTGCTTTCCGTTGCTTGCCGCCTGCGTCTATTGGAGCTGGACGACGCTCTATATCGCGCTCGCGGGAATCACTTTCTTCGGAGCGATCTCTTTTGCGGGCCTGACGCTGCCCGCCATGTTCCGGCTCGGGCGACGCTGGCTCGTGGGACGCACTCGGACCGCTGTGCCGGTCTGGAACCGCAGGCGCCACGCGTGAGCGCACTCGACCTCGACCGGGTGGAGCGGACCATGCAGGCGCTGCTGTCGCGCGATCCGCTTGGGGTGACGTATCATGACCGAAGCACGGGTGACGTCCTTTCCGTCAATCCTGAAGCCGCGGCGTCTCGCACGGGACTTCTCCCGGCGTTTCTCGCGGCCGGACAAGTGGTGTGGCGCGATCTGACGGGTGCCGGATTCGATCTCGATGTTGTCCGCGACCCGTCTGCGCTTTTCGGTTTCCGTGTGCGCGGCATCGGTGCGTCCAGCTTCGCGACGGTAATGCTGGCGACCATGGAGGCAACGGCGCAGGCATCGCGAGCGGGGGCGATTGTCGTCAACGACTTCAATTTGATCTGGTCGGAGGCGGCACGGAGCCGGGCGACGCCGACATCGTCCACCGGGGCGTCGCCGTGAGAAGCGCCGTGCTATCCAGCCTGGTCGCTCTGTTGCTCGCAGCCGGGACGGCAAGGGCGGCCGACACAAGCAACGGCGTCGCCATCCAGGGGTGCCTGGAGGCAGCGTCCCGCGCCTATCACGTTCCGCCCGCCATTCTTGTGATCCTCCTCAACGTCGAGGGAGGCTCGCTTGGCGCTGTCAGCCAGAACACGAACGGCACCGTCGATATCGGGCCGATGCAGGTCAACCAGATCTGGGTGCCGCAGGTGGCGGCACACTGGTCGACGACGAAGGATCGCGCCTATCGCGCGTTGCGCGACAATTTCTGCGCCAATCTGGAGGCCGGCGCCTGGATTCTGCGTCAGTGTCTCGACGAGGCGCATGGCGATTTTTGGGAAGGTGTCGGCTACTACCACTCCCACGACCCTGGCCATAAGCAGGCCTATCTTCGTTCCGTGTTGCAGCAGGTCTTGCGCTTGCGGCCACATCTGCCAGCCGATCTTCGCTCTGTGGCTCAGCAGATTATTCCGCTGTTACCAAATCGGCCAGCCGCCCTCGCGACTGCGGCCGCTCCGGGTCAGGGATGATGATGGCCCAGCCTCATCCCCGTGCCGCATGGCCCTCGAACGACGATATGACGGTCTTCAACCTGATCGTCATCGCGCTCGGCGCGGGTCTCGGCTCCTATCTTCTCTGGACGCATTTTCACACTGAAATAAGTGCCGCTGTCATCGCCTGGCGGCATCAAGAAATCCGCGTGCTCCAAATCTTCACCGATCGCTTCGATCTGGCCGACGCGCAGATGCGCGGGTCCGATCCGGCCGGCGTCACGTTGCGCGATCTCTACGGCATTAGCCGCGCCATCGGCCGCACCTGGCGTTTGCCGGCGACGCTGCTGATCGTCGTGCTCGGCCTTCTTTGCATGGCGCGCAACGCGCCGTCGCAATTCCGGCGTCAGTTCGATCTGAACGGGCTGATCCGTGAGCAGGCCAAGGTGTTCACGACCACGGCTGCCTTCGTGAAGCGTCAGTTGCGTCTCGTGCCGCCTGCCGCGGGCTCGCCTCGTCCGGCCGACTACGCGCTGTCCCCTGCCGAATGGATCGCCCGCAACGCGCGTGCGTCCGACGGCCGGTTCAATGAGGCGAAGGCCCGGCGCGCCCTCGTCGCCCAACTGGGCACGAGCTGGACAGGTCCGGAGGGCGCGCCTCCGGTGGTCCGGGTCATGTTCGCCGCCTTCTCGCTGCACCTCGTCGAACGGCGCGACGAGGCGCTCGCCCTGCTCGGGGCATGCTCGCAGGCCCTCATGGATGTCGGATCGGGCGATGCCGAGGGTCCCGCCGAACCGCTGGCACTTCCCGCAGAGTGCCTCCAGGAGGTGGACGTGTTGATTGGGGAGCCGGGCGGGCCGACGGCGGCGGGCCGCCTCATCACCGACCGTCACGCATGGACCCACACGGCGTTGATGTCGCTGCTCAACACAGCACGGCTCAAGGCCGGCGTCCTCCCACCTGCCCAATTCGCCTGGCTCAAGCTGGTTGACCGGCCGCTTTGGTACGCCTTGCATTCGCTCGGCTTTGAGACCGAAGGCGTCGGCCGCTACCTTCACCCCAATCCTCGACCCGAGGCGGCTGGCGCACGCGACCATTGGGCGCTGGAAAGGGTGGCCGGGCGGGGCATCGACACCCCGAAATTCGATCAGGCAATCGATGCGCTCCGCCGGTCACACGCGCGCAGCCCCTCATTCGCATCAGGGTCTTCCAATGTGGGACCCAAGGTTCCGGAGGGCCAGCAGCATGAATTTCGACGTTCCAGAGGGCACGACCGTGCAGATCTTCATCGGAGCCGCGCCCCTGGCGCCAATCCAGGACAGACCCGGAATGGACCCGCCGCCGGCCCGGCTGCTTGAGACGCGCCGTCGTCGGCCACTGATCAAAGGCGTCGCGATCGCCGGGCTTGCGTTCGTCGCGTTCGTGGTCGGGCAGAAGACGGCGCCGCGCCAGAACGTTCTGATGATGGCAGGCAACGCCTCGGTGCCCCCGGCCAGTGCCGCGCCCTCGCCGGCGGTCCCGCGCTACGAGCAGGCATTCCCCTCGCGTGCGCTCACCCCAGAGCCATCCCAACCGCTGCCTGCGGGAGGCCCCGCGACGGATCAGGTGCCGCAGGCATTCACGCAGCAACTGCAGCAGCGGCCAACGATCACCCCATCTCCCGGAAGTCCGCCGCCCTCGGCCGTAAGCTCGGGAGCCAAGCCGTTCGGGCTGGAAGACTGAGCCGTGGCCATCGCGCGCCAGATCGTCGGGCCACAGGCGCAATTCGAGCGCTCCGGCGCGCAAAGCCTGCGCGATATCCGGCCCCTGACGACGCGCCTCTCCGAGGGCTTACGTGGGTCTGGCAGCTTTCTCGTTCTGGTGTCCGCTGCGGTCGCGACCTGGTTTGAGCCGGCCGTCATCGACCTGACCGTGCCGGCCTCGTTGCTCTACGCAACATGGGTCCTGACCCGCCGGCCAAGCCTGCCGATCCGGCTGCCGCGCTCGGCCGACTGTCTCGATTACGGCAATCCCCAGCCCGGCTCGCGCAAGCCGCAAAGGGCCAAGGGCGACATCTTCATCGGCTGGTCCGTGGATGGCCAGGAATTGTGGGTGACGGCGGAGGACGCGCGGCAACACATCTCGATTCCCGGCACGACCGGCGCCGGCAAGACCACTGCGATTTTAAGCCTGCTCTCGAATGCCCTCGCGCAAGGCTCGGGCTTCGTACTGGTGGACGGCAAGGCCCATCGCGACCTGTTCGGCAAGGTGCTCGCGCTGGCCCGCCGCTTCGGCCGCGAGGACGATGTGCGCGTGCTGAACTTCATGGTGGCGTCCGGGGTGAAGGACAGCGACCGCTTCAATCCGTTCGCGATCGGCAATGCGGACGCGATCCGGGAATTGCTCGCGAGCCAGCTGGGCGATCAGGGGCAGAACGATCCAAACGGAGTGTTTCGTGAGCGCGCTGTCGCCCTCGTCGGCACGATCGCGCCCGTGCTGGTCTGGCTCCGTGACCACAAGGGGATTTCACTCAACATCGAGATCATCCGCTCCAGCATCGAACTGCGCTGGATCTGGAAACTTGCCATCGAGAAGAAGGTGCTCCTGCGCAATCCGGATGACGGCAGCACGCACGAGCTGGATGTCAGCGGGGAGATTCCGGAGGACGTGACCTGGCCGTTGCGTGCTTATCTCGGCGAGTTGCCGGGCTATGATCCAACGGTGCCGCTCGACAAGCAGAAGGGCGACGAGCCATCCAAGCAACACGGGTTCGCGCAGTTCTATTTCACTGCCACGTTCACCCAACTCGCTGTCAGCCTCGGCCACATCTTCCGTGTCGAGAACGGCGAGATCGACATGCGCGACATCGTGCTCAATCGTCGCATTCTCGTGGTCAATCTGCCCGCGCTGGAAAATTCCGACGCAACGCTGGCCGCACTCGGCAAGCTGGTCGTCGCCTCGCTCCGCGGGATGATGGCGCAGCTGCTGGGCGCGTCTCTCGAGGGCGATTACAGCGAGGCTGACAAGCCCGGGATGGGCTCAGCGCCCTTCCCCGTCGTTCTGGACGAGCTCGCCTATTACGCGACGAGCGGCCTCGACCGGATGCTGGCGATGGGCCGCGGTCTGAACATCTCTTTCATGCTGGGTTTTCAGGAGACGTCGGGCATCTGGGCGCGGCTCGGCGAGAAGACAGCCTCCCTGCTGGGCAATGCGAATTTTACCATCGCCATGCGCCAGCAGGATTCCGGCCGGACGCGCGAATGGCTCCAGAAGACCGCGGGCGAGACCTTCGTCACGCAAGCGACCTCCTACCAGGGATCGGAGGATGGTAACTACCGGGAGGCGCAGCACGCCGAAGTACGGCCGGTCTCGCGGGTTGATTGGCAGGATTTGACGTCGCTGATCGAGGGCGAGGCCATCGTGCTGTTCGGCGGCCGTCGGGTCTATGCGCGGGTGTTTCACGCAGTTATCGACGACAGCGGTCCGAAACGGCTTGGACGTTGCCTCATGCTACGCGAGCCCGACCCAGACCGGGTCCGAGAGCGGACGGCGCACATCAACAGGGTCACCGAGACAATCGCCAGGGGCTCGCTGGCACTCGGCCAGGAGGAGGCACTCAGCGCGACGCTGGACGCGATGTTACGGGGGTTCCAGGCGGCGCTGGACGCGGGCAAGGGCCTCGGTTCATGCGCCGCCGATGCCCTGCTGGCGATTGACCAGGTGCCCGAGGAGTCGAGACCTCCGCCTCCTTCTGCGCCGGCAGACGGCACGCCGGTGACGAGCGTCATGCGCCTGCTGGACGAGGCGGTCGTCAACAGAATCGGAGACCTGGGCTCTGATGGCGCGCCGCACGAACCGGTCGACATCCAGTTCATCCGGCGGCTTCAGGAGATCGAGCGGGAGGCAGGCGCGGAACCAAGCGTCGCCCGCCAGATCGCGCTGTCGATCCTGACGGCGCGCGACGACGCTCTGCAGGCCGGCGAGCGTATTGAGCCGCCGGCCATGTCACATGAGGCGTTCCTTGCCCTCGTCGGCCGGCTTCGCAGGCGCGTCCGGCAGGCGGCGTCGGCGACGACACAGGAGGCCGCCTGATGCCGGCTTCCCGGAAACCACGCCCCAAGGAGAGGCGGTCTGTTGACAATGAACTCTATCAGCGACGCGCCGCCGCCGCCGGGATCGTCATGGTCTCCGTCCGGGTGCCCTCGGTTCGGGTTCCCGAGATCAAGGCCATTGCCTTGGAGTGGCGGCGAGAGGCGAAGCTCCTGCTGGAGAGTGACTTGCCGTCGGCCGATCAGATCCTGCAGATCCACGCCGTTTGTCACACGCTCGATTTAACCATTCCGCCCGAGGCGTTCGAGACGCGCGCAACCGCGGCTGCGTGGCTGCACGCGCATGAACGCAAGCTCGGACAGCGCCGCATCCACATTCCGCGTCAACGCACCGCCGATCCCTGAGCGCAATGAGGACCAGCCATGATAGCCGCTCTTCCGCAACAGAATCGAATGCATCTCCACATCGGTTTATTGCTTTCCCTGACCGCAAGCCCCGCCCTTGCGGTTCCTCTCGACATCCACGCGAGCAATATCGCGCCCTCGGATACGCAAAGCGCTATGGCGCCTGCATTGCCGACTCCGGCGGTCGGGCTAAGCGCTCCCCCGATCACCTTCCTCCGGGCGGCACGCCTGTCGCTTGCAGGGGGGCGGACGGGAGAAGCGCAAGAGGCGCTAGAGAGGGCGGAAACGCGGCTTCTGGACGACAACGCGCAGCCTGAGATGGCTGCGCCGCCTGCCCTGGCCGATACCCGGGCCGCGCGGCAGGCGCTCGCGGTCCACGATCGTGAGGGCGCTGCGCGCAACGTCGACGCGGCGATCGCCGCACTTAGCACCCCGGCCGTCGCGGTCACGTTCCCACCCCAGGTCGCCGCGCCGGTTCAGATCCAGCCGGTTGCCCCCGCGGTTGTCGCTGCTCTGCCTCCTGCACCGCCGCCGGTGACCAAAGCCCTTCTTCCTGGCCGCTGGGAGCTTCGGGGGGCGAAGTATGTGTGGGTGCCCCCCGATACGGAACTACGTCGGGTCGATGAGCGGTCGTGGCTGCAAGGCCGCTACGTTTGGAAGGATGGCGCCTGGATTTGGAGCGCGGTGCACTACGGATATCCGTAGTCGTGCGGCCTACTTCACCGATGGGGAATGAGCGTGGGCTTTGCTGAAAGGAATTGGTGTCGGGAGCAACATGCGGCTCCCCGCCCAGTGATCACGCTGCGTGTTCGCCGCTTTATCTGGGTGCGCTGGGCGGCGCCTGTGGCCATCGTCGCCGTGTTGCTCGCTGGCGCTGCTTATCAGGAATGGCGGCCCACCCCTCCAATGCCGACTACCGGCAAGCCTATTGCGCCGCCGCGAGCCGAACCGGCACCAGATGCGGCGGCGGATGCCGTCGCGTTTCCAAAAGATGGCTTCACTCTCGTCGATCGGCGCCCTGGGTCCGACTGGAATTCCCCACTGACTGTCCGTATTCCCACCGACACGCCGTACCGCCATTGGATCGTCAGCGTGCGTGATTGGGCGACCGGAAAATGGGTGGCCACCGTTTATCTGTCGAATGGCGTGATCACGACGGTGCTGCTGCCGAGTGGTTTCTATCGGATTGCGATGGCGGCGGGTTCGAACTGGCAGGGCGAGGCCCGCCTCTTCGGAGCTGGCACAGCGGCGTGGGAGTGGACCAGCGCAGTCTCGCTTACGCAGAAAGTGAATTCCGTGATTGGGTCACCTACGGATGGAACCGAAAATGCCGCGCCGCTGTCGCGGGATGCGTTCCGCACGCGATGACGGTCGCCGCCGGCGAGAAAAGGATAAACGTATCGCCGGCGGTTCGGTGGCGTGGTCTTACTTCGCGGCTTGCTGTGTGCGCTCTGCTTCCTGGGCCTGGGCGATACTGTTGCCATAGGCCAAGGCTTGCGTGGCCGTGGTGCGCGTCGCCTGTGCTTGCAGCAGTGCCTCGATGGTGTCCAGAACGACGAGCTGCTGTTTCGCGACAGCGAGATGCTGCTGCTCAACAGTCAGAAGTTGCTGCGTCGTCGCTTGCAGCTGTGGATCTGTCACCACGGTTTGGGCGGATGCGAGTGTCGGCACAAGCACGACTGTCGCGGCAATCAATGAGACTGGAAATCGCATTGGACTGGTCCTCTCGGGAGCACCGCCGGTTCGGCGGCGGCCTCACCCTGCCGTCGGGCGTTGCGAATCAAGGTTTCGTGTCTTTGTAGCAACCGACGAGCCCGACGTTCCAACAGGTCGGAAAATCAGGCTTCACCGCTGGCCGCTGCAATGGGTGATTGACCACAATAGGCCCCTGGTTGAGTTGGGCGAGGTCGATCTGAACGAGATCCTCGGTATCTTTGAAGTAGTTGGATAACTGCGCCGGTGACGTGAAGCCATCCATTTTCGCGTATCGAGAGGTGCGCGCGGCGAAAGTCTCCGGGACGAAATACGGCAGCGATATGTGATTGAGGCGTCGGCCGACCTTTATGTCTGTGTAGAAGCCGGTGTAGTCGAGGATTAGGCAGTCTCGAAGCGCCCATATTTTCGTCACCGGCACGGTCGCCGATTGATAGCAACTTTCTATTTCCTGGGTGACGCCTGCCATGCCGCCTGCCTTGAACGAGGTGTCGTAGCGGCTGGCGATATTCCAGACTTCCTGTTGGATATCCGGGTGCGGATCTTCGACCACAAGACCGGTTGCGGTGCATCCACCCAGCAGCAACGCCACGACTGTGGGGCGGATGACAGAAGTAAAAGCCATTCGCACAATCCTCTTTCAATGTTGCCTGCTCAGAGAATTAGCGCGAGGCGTGCGAACGGCGCTTCACGCGAGGGTGTGAAGATGAGGATCGATCCAGGGCTTCGGATTCCGGCAGACACGGCGGACCAGATTAGTGCTGCTGCGGTGCCGGGTAACGGAGCATTCCTGACGGATGCGTATCCCTTCCCACTGACGGCCGAGCTCGTGAACCGCGAGGTGCGTCTGAGGGCCGCGACCGGGAACGAGGTGACGGAGCTTCTCACGACAGGTGGCTTCCCGCCCGAACCCGGGGTGAAGTGGCCCGGAGATCCAGCCCTGGCACTGGGTCGCGAGGTCGAGTGGCAGATCGACGAGGGCAACCCGCCGACCCGTGAGGACAGCTGTCGTCTCTGGTCCGGCGAAGTCTTATTGTGCTCCGGTCAGGGCCTGGCCGGTCCCTTTTATATCCACGAAATGGCGGCTCGCGCCTGGGCCTTCTCCGAGGCGCTCAAGCAGGTCAGAGAAGATGTCTTTGAGATTCAGGTCGTGCCCTACGCCTGCGCGCGGTCTTTCGCGCCCGCCCTGCTGCGGGAAGGTGAGGTGGCATACCGTGGCTTTTGTCGCCGCTACGCCATCTCGCCGATCCAGGCCAGCGGCGCGCCGACTGTCATGACGTTGCCCGACACTGCTGTGACTGGCTGAAGCGCGCCTACTCTATGGGCTGGGGCTACTCGACGGCGACCGGGAAGGCGCGGGTGCGGGCACGACGCCGGCCAGCCGCATCCTTGCCACCTCGGCCTCCGCCCGCACCGTTCGCAGATGATGTTGGACAACCGTGAACTGTTCCGTATCTCGAAGCACCTTAGCGTTTTCCCGGATGGCGGTATCGAGCGACGGCAGGTGGCGAGAGAGTTGCTCGTTGACCGCCAGCGCCCTCGTGCGCTGGGCGGCCTTCTTTCCCCAGCCCGGATCAGCCAAGGTTGCCGCTTCCATCGCGTGGTGCGCCCCGATAAAGGCGTCGATCGCGCGCTCGCGGTCGTGGCGGGCCGCGTTGAGCAGATCGATACCGAGCGCCTTGTAGGGCTTCTCGGACATGTCCGCAGCGGCGCGCGCCCAAAGCGTGTCGTGGGTGATGGGCGTTGCTTCGCCGACAGCTTGGCGATGCCGCTCGGCCTCGTGCAGGGCCCCTTCCGAAATCAGCGTCCACGTCGTCCCGCGCGCCCGGCTTTCCGCCACGTAGCTGGTGAAGCCGGTGACGGCGGAAGTCCCGCGCGGCAGCGCGTTGATGTGCTCGTCGGAAGTGAGCCCCTGCGCCGCGTCGATCGTCAGCGCATGCCCGAGACCCAGTAAGATCCGGCCGGTTTCCTTGTCTGCCAGTCGGCGCCAGTCGATGTCTGCGACGCCGCCTTTGGCCGTCCGGACGCGAAGGCCGCTGTCGCTTTGCGAAAGAACCTCCACGACGTCGCCGTTATTGCCGACCTGTTGCTCCCGGCCGCCAGAGTGACCCCACGTCCTTCGGTAGAGCCGAACTCGGTCACCGGTCGCCAAGGCGAGATCATACTCGCGACCGTTCTGGTCGATTGCCTTGTGGAGAGTCTCATTGGCTGCGATCTCGCCGCGCTGCTTGAGCCGGGCCCGGATCGCCTGGCTGATGTCGGCCGCGTCCTCGTTGGTTGGCGCGCTGATGGTGATGCCGCGCTTACTCCCGGATGCGGCCAGAATGTCCCGCCGCTCGATGTAGAGATCGGCAATCTGACCGACCACCTGGTCGCGGTCGCCGCCGAGGAGACGGGCATGGCCGTCCGATCGCTTCATCGTCAAGGCGTCCGCGGCCTTCCCCTCACGGAAGAGCGCAGCGATCTCTCGGCCGCGCTGGGTTGCCTGCCGGACAGTCGAGAGCAGGACGGGCAGGGCCTCCGGAGGAAGGGCACGCCGGAGCAGCTCGATGCTGTCTCCCGCCTCGATCGCCTGGGCCTGCTCCCGGTCGCCGAGCATCTTGATTGTCATGCCCGTCCGGGCCTGCAGCTCGAGGAGCTTGAGCAAGGGACGCGGCCCGACCTGGCTGACCTCATCGATCACCAGGACAGTGTTGCGGCTGACGGTGATGTCGCCGCGCTCAATCATCGCCAGCAGCGGTGAGAGAGCGTAGGCGCGGTCGATGCCGGGGTCCCGCAGGGCGTCCGCCTGACGCCATGCCAGCGCGGTGCCGATAACCTCCCTGCCCTTCGGGTCGAACCGCGTGTCCGCCTTCCAGGCAGCCACAACAGGCTCAAGGATCGTCGTCTTGCCGACGCCGGCAGCGCCCGTCAGCAGGGTCAGTCGGCCCCCCTGCCCCAGCGCGAAGATCGCCGCCTTCTGGTCGGCGGAAAACTTGACCTGACTACGATCCATCGCCCGGCGGAGATCCGACGAGCCAAGCGCACCCGACCGGTCCCGTGCCGTCGCGTGCGCCAGGCTTTGCAAGCGCTCCTCGATCCTGATCTGCCGTGTGTTGCTGACACGCAGTTTGTCATCGAAGACCCCGACGACAAGGCTGACATGCTCGCCGCCAATCCGGATACCGCGCGTCTCGATGAGCTCGACTACCTGCTTGATGTCGGCTGGGCCGCCCGCGATACCGGCGCCAATGAGGCCGCGCGCAGCGTGCACGCCGAGTTTCTCGTGATCGATGACGGCGGCGGTTCGGAACTCCTCGGCCAAGTGCCGAGCTGCGAAGTGATAGGCCTGCTCGAACCGTTCCTCGTCGGTCCGTTTGGCGTGGGTCGTCTCCCCGATGACGCTCTCGTGCTTCCAGCCCAGCGCCTCGGCTTGCTCGCGCCACAGGCGGCGCTCATCGGCCTTCATCTTACCGAGCCGCCCCTCGGCGCTGGCCTCTTCGACGATATCGAGTTTACGTTCGGCGGAGAGGTCGTCCCAGGACAGGCCCTGGCGCTCCGCGAAGGTCCGCGCTTTATGCAGGATCTGCCGGTCGCGCTTGCTGAAAGCCCGGCCGATATCGCCCGGGACGCTCTCGATGACGACGGCCTGCTCGTTCTCGTTGTAGCCGACCTGAATGCCGAGGCGACGCAGTTCGTCGGCGAGGACCGCCTGGAAGTAGGCGCCGAACTCCTTGATCCGGTTGTCTGTGAGTGCCCGGAGGTCGAGCGACCCGATCCGGCCGTCCGCGGTTGCGACGATGTTCATGAGGAAATTGTGGATGTGGGCGTGCGGGTCGCCGGCGACTGGCGCGTCGAACAGGTAAGTCTGCCCATCCGCCCCGTCCTGAACCTGCAGGGTAGGCCGGGCCGTGTGGTGCCGGAAGGTGACCCACCCGACCGCCCCTGGATCGGCGCCGTCCTCACCGCCTTTACCCCGGCGCGCCCAGCCGACTTCGTGCGCGACATAGCGCATGGCGCGGTCGGCCGCGCGGTCGATGGCGTTCCAGATCAGCGCGGACTCCGCCGGCGTGGGCGCGAACTCGGCTGCGAGCGTGACGGACTTGTCGGGGCTGAACACCAGGTCCACCCCCGACAGCTTGCGGGGGTGGGCGGACCAGGCCTCGCCGTTGTCGGCCCGGCGTGCCTCGAACAGGCGCGCCATCTCGGTGTCGCGGGGCATCTGGCTGGGGTCGATGCCAATTGCCCGGGCCAGGATCGCAGGCATGTCCGGCCGCCAAGCGGCCCGGCTGTCCCGGCCCGTGTAGTAGGCGGTGAGGCGTCCGCCTTCCTCCAGCGTCCGCCCGGCGGCGTCGACCGGCGCGGGATGGATCGGCTCCGGGGTGTTCTCGGTGAAGTAGCGCAAAAGCAGCCGGCCGGCCGAGGCGGCGGCGATCTTGCGGAAGTTCATCACGGCCGTTGCACTCCGTTGTGCGCGGCATGACCACTCGCACTGCCCCCAGCCCCGTCGGTTGGCAGCGCAGGCAGCCGGTCCAGGATCGCGCCCTGGTCGCTTGCGATCTGGCGCAGGAGGACGAGCGCGTCGCGCTGCTGAGCGACGAGAGCGGCGATGAGGTCTTCGAGGGTTGGCCCCTCTCGCTCGGGTTTATTCACCAGGAGGCTGACCAGGGCACGTAGCAGTTCCAGGCATTCGCGTGTCTGTTCGCGGATGATGGTGAGGTCGGATTCACCCCCGTCGCCATTAGCGTTGGCCCCTTGTTTCATGCACCGTCTCCTGTGTCGGCGGTATCATCGGCATGTTGCGTGCGAATGGCGGCAAAGGACGGAGCCACAGCGATTCCAGAGCGCCAGAACGGCGCGGCGCAAAGAATCTTCTACAAATGCAAGATTTCTTGTAATCTCTCTACATGATGCGAGTTCTGATTGCTTGGGTCGGCGTGTCCGACCTTCTGGGTCCTTCAAAGGAGGCAACTGGCGACGTTGGACCCGTCGCGCAGGCGGTCGAAGTGCGCGGGTTCGATCGAGTGGTGCTTCTCGAGAGCTTCAGCAAAGCCGAGCACCAAAACATGCTCCAGCCTTACGTTTCATGGCTCAAGGCACGGACGAAAGTGGAGGTCATCGAGCGACCCGAAGTGCTCGGCGGCCCGACGGATTGGGGCGGGATCTACAAGGCCGCGCTCGGCGCCTGCCAAGCACAAGAGAAGGATGCGGCGCTGACATTTCACCTTAGCCCTGGCTCACCGCCGATGGCCGCCGTATGGCTGCTCCTCGGCAAGACGGTCTTCTCTGCCGAGCTGATAGAGTCGTCGCGCGAGCATGGCGTGAAGACGGTCACGGTGCCGTTTGACATCGCAGCCGAGTTCTTGCCCGACCTGCTACGTGAACCGGACGAGCGGCTCCGCAGCCAAAGCACAGCGGACTCGCCATCTGCTCCAGAGTTCAAGGACATCATCCACCGAAGCAAAGTGATGGCGCGCCTGATCCAGCGGGCGCGCCGGGTGGCACTTCGGAATGTGCCCGTCCTCATCGAGGGCGAGACGGGCACGGGCAAGGAGCTGCTTGCCAAAGCCATTCACCAAGCGAGTTCACGTCGCAAAAAGCCATTTATCCCGGTGAACTGCGGTGCGATCCCCAAAAGCCTAGTGGACGCTGAGCTGTTCGGCGTACTCAAGGGAGTTGGAACCGGAGTCGATGCGCGGAAAGGCTACTTCGAGGCGGCTGACGGCGGGACACTCTTTCTCGACGAGCTCGGCGAGCTGCCCCTGGCAGCTCAGGTGAAGCTTCTGCGGGTGCTGCAGGAGGGCGAGGTGACGCCCCTCGGAGCCCGCGAGCCCAAGAGGATCAACGTGCGGGTGATCGCGGCGACAAATCGGACAGTTATCCAGGAGGTCGAGGCCGGACGGTTCCGCGAGGACCTCTTTTATCGGCTCGCTGTCGCCGTGCTGAAGCTGCCCCCGCTGCGGGAGAGGCCAGGTGACACCGGACTCCTGGTCGACGAACTGTTGAAGGTGGTTAACAATGAGGCGGAGGCCGAGCCGGGCTACGTCCACAAGAACCTTTCTATTGGCGCAAGAAATCTTGTTGTCGCCCATCCATGGCCCGGCAACGTCCGCGAGTTGTTGCTCACCCTGAAGCGCGCCGCCATCTGGAGCGACGGTGGCACGATCTCCGCAGAAGACATTCGCGAATCCCTCCTCGCGCTGCCGCACACACAGCGGCACGAGGTTCTCGGGCGACCCCTCGGCAGCAGCCTTAACCTACAGGAAATATTGAAAGAAGTGGCACAGCACTACCTCGGCCGTGCGCTCCGTGACGCGGCGGGTAACAAAGCGCGTGCCGCGGAGTTGGTCGGCGCACCGAGCTACCAGACGCTCTCAAACTGGCTGAAGAAGTACGACGTGGAGGCATGACCTTCACGTATTTCGAATGCTGGCACGCCAGTTGCGATTGGTGTCTTCGCCAACGCCAACCCCGTGAGGGTGGTGTTGAACCAGGAGACTCAACATGAATGCCAACGACAACCTCTTCGAGACGTCCGGAGCCGAAGTCCGGTTCACCCTCACCAACCACGCTAAGGACCGCATGACCACGCGCGCGCTCCGCGCCGACGCAATTAACGCCGCGCTGGCCTACGGGCGCGTTGTCTGCGTCCGTGGCGCCGACATCTACGTAATCGGCCGGAAGGAAATCGCCCGCTACGCCAAGGAACGCATAGACCTCTCTGCCTACGATGGGGTTCAGGTCGTCACCGCCGACGGCGTCATTCTGACCTTGTACCGCAACAGCTGCTTCAACAGGCTCCGCGACCGCCGCACGCACCGCTGCCCGCTCGCCTTCGCGGCGTAGTCCGCAACACAAGACCAAAAAGAGCAAATCATGACATCACAGCTCAAAGAGTTCATCTCCTCGGCCGCGCGCCCACTCCCCGTCATCCTCCTCGCTGACGTAAGCGGAAGCATGGCGGCTGAAGGGAAGATCGAAGCCCTCAACCAGTCCGTCCGCGAGATGCTCGCGACATTCGGGTCGACCGACGATCTTCGCGCCGAGATCCACGTCGCCATCGTTACCTTCGGTGGCGAGGCCAAGCTTCACACCCCACTTCAGCCCGCAAGCGCGGTGAACTGGAACGACATGGTGGCCGATGGCGGCACGCCGATGGGCCAGGCGATGACGCTGGCGGCTGACATTATCGACGACAAGGAGAAGGTCCCGGGGCGCGCTTATCGCCCCACCGTCGTTCTCATCTCCGATGGCTGGCCGACCGACGCTTGGCAGATGGGTCTCGAACGCATGACCAAACAAGGGCGCGCGCAGAAGGCGGACCGCATGGCGCTCGCAATCGGCGGCGATGCAGACACCGAAATGCTGCGGCGCTTCCTGAACGACGAGAAGAAGCAAGTCTTGGTCGCTGCGGATGCCCGCCGCCTCAAGGAATTCTTTCAGTTCGTTACGATGTCCATCACGACGCGTTCGCGGAGTGCGAACCCGAATGAAGTTCCGCAGATGCAGAACCCGTTCGATCTCGATCGCGTATGAGAACAACGGGAATGTGGAGCGTCATGGGAGCCAGCGTTCGAGGCCCAGAACATCGCAGGCACGGTCAGCCCAACCAGGATGCTTGGTTGGGGCGCCTCGGGCACGGTACTGCGCTTGCGGTCGTTTGCGATGGTCTGGGGAGCCGCCCTCATTCCGCGGGCGGGTCGCGTGAGGCATGCCGCGCCGTCGCCGACGCTGTTCGCCACTGGGCTAATCTTCCTGAAGCCCCGCCTGAGCTCCTACTGAGACTCATTCACGCGCTGTGGAACATGCGCGTGCACCAGAATGGCCGCGACGAGAGCGCGACCACCTGCATGTTCGCTGTCACGATGAAGGACCGGCCTTTGCTGCTTGCGCAACTCGGCGACGGCCTGGTGATGTTGAAGACGCCCGCGGGGACGACCACTCTGGAGCCGCCGAGTGAGCGCTTCGGAAATGCGACGACGGGCCTGGGCGTCGCCTCGGATGTTCGCGAGTGGCGGCTCCACCTCGAGCCGAATTTCACAGGGGCTGCATCCATCCTGCTTGCCACGGACGGCGTCGCCGATGACCTAGTGCCAGAGAAGCGCGCCGAGTTCCTGACGGTCCTCGTTACGAAGTACGGGTTACGCCCTGCTGCAGCAAGGTCACGCGCCATTGCGAAGCAGCTTCGTGACTGGCCGACGCCTCGGCATCGCGACGACAAGACGGTGGCCGTGCTCTGGAATGACGCCACGACGGAGGCATCCGAATGAGCGACTTCCCCAGCACCGTCGTCGACGACGACGGCAACGTCCACCACCTGCTGAAGCAGCCTCTCGGACGAGGTGGCCAAGGCGTCGTGCTCCGCACGCGTAGTCCGCACATCGCCGTGAAGCTCATCGGCGCGGTGGAAGACGCACCGGCCGCGCCCGAAGCCCGGTCGGCCCAGAAGCTCTGGGGCCAGCTCACGAAGGCACCCGGCATCGCGCTCTCGCCCGACGCGCAGAAGCACTCCGCGCTTCGACGGCGGCTCGAGGACGTGCGTGCGTTGCCGCTGCCCGGACTTCACCTCGCGCAGCCCCTGTCGATGCTGCGCGACCACGTCGGCTACACGATGCGCTTGCTCACGGGCATGGTGCCGATGCGGACCCTCATCGCCGAACCAGGGACGGCGAAGCTCGGCGAGTTCTACCAATCGTCCGGTGGCCTCGGGCGGCGGCTCGAACTGCTCGCCAACACGGCGGGCTTACTCGCGCGCCTGCACGCCGTGCCGCTGGTCTACGCCGACGTCTCCCCAAACAACGTGTTCATCTCGGAGACGGCCGAGGCGAGCGAGGTCTGGCTGATCGACCTCGACAACCTCGACTACCTTTCGGCGAACGCGCCCGGGATCTTCACGCCAGGCTTCGGTGCGCCAGAGCTCGTGACGGGACGCGCCGGAGTCTCGACCCTCTCCGACTCCTATTCCTTTGCCATCCTGGCGTTCTGGGTCCTCACGCAGCAGCACCCGTTCCTCGGCGACTACGTCGATGAGGGCGGCTGGGATGACGACGGCGACGAGGACCGCGAGCAGCTTGCGTTTCGCGGCGAGCTACCGTGGATCGAGGACGCCGCGGACGACTCCAACCGCACCAGCAAAGGGATCGCCCGGCACCTCGTACTTTCGAAGCCCGTTCGCGAGCTGTTTCAGCGGACCTTCGATGCTGGTCGAAAGCATCGTGTGGCGCGGCCGAGTATGTCCGAGTGGGCCGAGGCACTCCGTCGGGCAGCCGATCGCGTCGTCTCCTGCAGGAGCTGCGGCTCGTCGTTCGATGTGACCGCTGGGAGTTGTCAGTTCTGCACCGCAAGCCCGCGCGCGTCGTTCATCCACATGCAGGTGAACCGCTGGGATCCCGAACTCGACGACGCGGCTGGGGCATCCGCGGTCAGCTCCCGGGCCGTCTGGCACAAGATGCTCGACGTCACGAAAGACAGCGTCGTGCTCCGTCACGTCATCGAGCCGGTTCTCGCAGATGCCGAGGACGCGCCGGTCCTCCGCGTGCGAGTCTTGAAGAGTGGGATCGCCATCCAAGCGCTCGCGAACCACGAGGTCCACGTGGTCCTTGGTGGACGCATGCAGCGCCTGGGCGCCGAGCTCAAGCTGCCGCTGCCCAAGGCTGGAAACGAACCGGTCCTGCATTTCGGCCCGTTGGACCGCCCCCACCGCATGGCTGTCCTCCGACTGTATTCGGAGGGAACGTGAAGATCGATCAGGTACCCTATGGCCAGCTCGAGAGCCTTCGCCTTCGTTGGACGTCGGCGAGCGGCGCGCTGCCCAACGCGGCGGTGCCCGGCGCCGAGGCGCTGCTTCAGTTCTCTGAGCGAGAGGCGCAGGCGACGCTTCGGGTCGGAGGAGAGGTGTTGGGCGTCCAGGGCGATGGTCGAAAGCACGAGGTGCTGCTCGACGACCTCTGCACGCGCCACTTTCCCCACATCGCGTGGGTCGTCGATGCAGGAGCCCAGGTGCTCACGCTGCAGGTCCGCACGTTCCTGCACGCCCTGACGCTCCCGCCCATCGAACTCGGCATCGACGAGAAGGCGCTCGAGGCACTGGAGCGGATCGACCGCAAGCTCGCCTCTCCCGAGCGTGCGTTGGATTGGCTGGACGAGCAGTTCTTCCTCGACGGAGAGGCCGGCAGGCGAGGGTTCGCGACGGCCGAGTCCACGACAGGAGCCTTCGCGCTCTTTGGCCGGACGGCGCGCGCGTTCATTCGTCGGGTGAAGCGCCCGGACTCCACCGAGGGGCTGCTCGTCGATCGCGTCGCTCGCGGGCGCGGTCAGGGCGGAGAGCAACTCGCGCTGGTGTCGGGGGACGTCCGGTTTGTCGATGCAACCGTAGCGGGGAAGCTCCGCGCCGATGCGGCAGCTCAGCTTTCGTCGCTGATCACCGCTGGCTCGAGCTTCCTGGACCTGTGGAGCCGCTACGGCTCGATGGAGAACGAAGCAGCGCTGCGCAGGGCGAGGAGGGCTGGCTGGCTCAAGTACGACCACGTCGAGTCGCTACCGGACGGACGGTATCGCTTCTCACTGGCGAACGACTGCACACTCGAGGACGCAGACCAGTTCAAGCGCACGCTCACCGAGGAGCAAGGGCTCGGCGTCGAAGCCGTCAGCGAGGTCCCGGAGGTGCTCACACGCGAGATGTCATGGGCCGAGTACGAGGCCCAGCCTCGCCCGAAGGATGCCCCGTCGCCGGCGACCTTCGACGGACGCGTGGAACTCCACCGGCGAGATCGCACCATCACGTTGCTTCAGCGGCGGAGCGACGACGGCACCCCGCCGGGCACGGGCGCACTGGTGGTCTCGCTTCATGGAGACAAGACAAGGCTAAAGCGTCGAGCCGAGGCAGAAGGCGCCATCCGAGAAGCACGCTGTCCGATGCCACAGCTTGGTCTGCTGCTCGAGGGGCGTCCCGTGGCAACGCCCCGTCGAGGCGCGATCGCCCCCGTGACGCCCAACGTAAGGCGAAAGGTGTTCGGGGCGCGTAGCCCGACGCCGGCGCAGGAGAAGGCACTTCAGGTTGCGCTGAACACTCCGGACATCGCACTCATCCAAGGCCCACCAGGCACCGGGAAGACAACAGTTATCGTCGCACTTGTAGAGCGGCTCCAGGAGGTCTGGGACACGCAGGACGGTGTCCAGGGCCGTCTACTGCTTAGCGGCTTCCAGCACGACGCGGTAGAGAACGCGATCCAGCGGATGAACATCAATGGTCTCCCTCCCATCAAGTTCGGCGGGAGATCGAACAGCACCGAGGACGCCGACCGTGTCGACGTTACGATCGACAGGTGGTGCAACGAACGAAGCGCGGAGATTCGCAAGAACCTGCCGTCACGGCCGGCTTCGGCGCTGCAGAAAGAGCTCTCCGAGTTGGTGCAGGGCTATCTTTTGGCGCCAGGCACGCGCGCGCACACAGCTTCCTTGCTTCGCAGCTTCACGCCCCACCTCCTAGGAGCGGTGCCCGCCGCGCTTGTCGATCGCCTCGTCACGCTTGCGCGCGACCTGTCCGAGCATGCACGAGCGGCACGACGTGGAGACCCTGACCACGAGCGGCTCGTTCGCTGCGTGCGCGCGCTGCGCTGCGACGGGCGGTCCTTCGCCGATGATGGGCCGCGAAACGCCGATCGGCTCGCGCGCGCGCTTGCCCGCGCAGAACGTCGAGACGAGCAGGCGAAGAAGCTGCTCGAAACCGCTACCTTATGGACTGGAGCTGGAGACCCGCCGTTCCTCGACGACCTTCGAGCGCTTCGCCGACGGCTGTTGCTCGACATGCTACCTCCCGATCGCACCGAGGACACCATTCCGCGTGTTCGGACCGATATTCTCGAGCTGCTGGGCGAGGTGCGTGACCACCTCGAGCAGCACCAGAACACGTCGCGAGACGGGGCCGACGAGGCGACTTGGAGGTTTCTCGCCGCGCTCGAAGGGGAGCCCGAAGCCGTCAAGCGCGCCATATTGTCGTACACGTCCGTGTTCGCTGCGACCTGCCAGCAGTCGGCAAGGCAGGAACTCGCAGCGCTCAAAGGCTCTGAGGGCTACGATACCGTCGTGGTGGATGAGGCCGCGCGCGCGATGCCACTCGACCTGTTCGTCCCTATGGCCCGCGCAAAGCGACGGATCGTGCTCGTGGGCGACCACCGCCAGCTCCCTCACATCCTCGACCAGGAGCTTGAGCGCGAGCTCGAGGAGGCGTTGTCGGGCGGCAAGAGTGCGGGAGAGCGCACGAGCGAGATGCTGAAAGAGAGCCTCTTCGAACGGCTGTTCAAGGATCTTGGGGACCGAGAGAAGCGCGACGGAATCCCTCGCGTCGTCACCCTTGACGAGCAGTACCGCATGCACCCGGTGCTGGGGCAGTTCGTCAGCGATCAGTTCTACAAGCCGCACGGGGAGGCCTTCAGGTCGCCCCGCCCTGCCTCGGAGTTCGTTCACTCGCTGCCCGGGTATAGCGGGTCGGCGTCGTGGCTGAGCGTCCCGCGCAAACTCGGCCTGGAGCGTGATGGCCAGAGCAAGTCACGTCCCGTCGAGGCAGAGGCGATCGTCGCGGAGCTGAAGCGGCTCATGGACTCGAAGGAGGGTCGCGAGCTCACCTTCGGCGTGATCTCCTTCTACAAGCAGCAGGTCAAGGTGATCGAGGATGCGCTCGTGGACGCTGGCATCGTCGCTCGCACCGACGACGCCACGGAGATCGTTGAGCCCTACCGCGAGTTGGTGCTTCCCAACGGTCGCGTCGCGGAGCGCCTCCGGTTCGGCACCGTCGACGCTTTCCAGGGCATGGAGTTCGACGTCGTGTTCCTCTCGATGGTCCGCAGCAATCCGCGCGGGATCTTCGGGCACGTCACCTCACCGAACCGGCTCTGCGTGGCGATGAGCCGTCAAAAGCGGCTCCTGATCGTTGCGGGCGACGACGGAATGCTCCACGCGGCCAACGCGCCGAAGGCGATCAGCCCGCTGGTCGAGTTCCACAAGCTGAGCGAGGTGCGAGATGCCGCCCGTGTTTGATCGCACCACGCCGATCGTAGACTTCGGCGCCACGTCGTCGCCGCTCAGGCGCGAGGCCCATCGATGGCTGGTGTGGCCCGCGCTCGCGTACAAGGTCCTCCTGCCGTCTCGGGGCAACCCGCCTTTCAACGTCTTTCAGCGCGCCGCGCTCGACATGTGCCGCGCCGGCGTCAGCAACGCCGAGGCGATCTCGCGCCGCCTCGCGCTCCCTTTGGACCTGATTGGTTTCGTGATCGAGCAACTCCTCAGCATCGGGATGCTCGATGAGGCGCGCGCACCGACGCACCGAGCGCTGCGCCTGATGAACCACGACGACGAGCCCAGCGAGGTGCAGGACGCTGGCTACGTCTTCGTCGATGGAGTCGATGGAAGGCGTGTCTGGCCGCGCGTCCATCGCGGCAGTCTGCCGATTGTCGATGCCGAGTTCGAGCACTCTAAGGCCAAGTTCCAGCGGGGCACCCCCGGAAGGCCGGAGCAAGTCCTCGCCAACGTGGTTTGGCCGGGATCCGGAGCACAACCCTCCGCACCTAGCGCGTACGAAGCGCAGAGGGCCGCTCGACACCACGCCCGCCGCGTGCGCGCATTCAGACGAGAGGTCTCTCGCGGAGACGCGGACGACGTTCTCGATGGCCTCAAGTCTGCCGGTCTGCGCGTCATCGACGTAGAGCCGGAGCCCATCTTCGTAGCGTCGTACGTCTTTCTCCCGAAGGACGCGCGGCAGCGTTCTTGGCTTGTTGCCGATCCCCTTGGACTGGGCATCAGCGACGTGCTTCGCCCGGGTTTGACGAAGCTTGCCAAGCAGGGGAAGCACGGCCTCCCGGAGCTGCTAGAAAAGGTCGCCGGTCAGGCGTGGCACGTCGATGAAGGAGACCTCGCCCTGTATCTGGCAGAGGCAACGAAGGCCGCCACGGGGCGCGTTGAGCGTCGTCTCGGTGACGCCGCGACGCTGCTGCCCGCAGACGTACTCGCTCGGCTTGCCGATGCCGACGTCCGCCTCGAAGGCGCGCAGACAGCCAAGCCGATCGAGGACTTCCTCGGGAACGCCTATGCGGCCCTCGAGTGCGTGTTCGGCTGGATGGTGTCCCTTTACCCTGACCCGAGCCTGTTCTCGGCGCTGGGAGACAACGCGCCCGAGAACGCGCCGTTGCTTCGGCGAGTCGCCGAGCAAGTTGGCTTCACCGTCTCGTCGCGCACGCTGCCGCTCCTGAGCGTCACCCGTGGCATCGTGAAGGGGGCCATCTGCTTCGGCAACAAGACGCTTCCTGGCCGACTGGCGGCGGCCCTTCTAGCAGCGCAACGCAACAGCGATCACCCGCTCGTCACCCTGGCCGCTCGAGAGCCTGACGCGCTCGAGTGCTTCGCGGAGATCGGAAGACTCAGGATCAACGCCTCGCACGATACCTCCACTATCCCGAGCGCCGGGGTCACGGTCGAGATGCGCGACCGCTTGTTCGCGGTCCTCCGGGCGCTTGTCGGTGCTGGTGCAGTGGACGTGGAAACCGACACGTTCGAGCCGTCCTGGGGTGCCGACCTGCTGCTTCGCGTGCGCGCTCGAGCCGAGCGGGCATCCGAGAGCTATCCAGGACTCGCCGAGCGCCCCAACGTTCGCTCGCGCGTGATCGAGATGCACCACGCGGCGCTGCTCGTGAAGCTGCTTGCTGCTTCCGCAGCTACCGCATCGGGGACCTTGAGCACACGTGCTCGCGATGCCCTCGTGGCATTCACTATCGTGATGGAGGCGGCGTTCGCCGAGCTCGAAGCAGAGGCATCGACGCCAGCCTCCATCGTGCAGACGATCTCGAACGACCGCGAACAGAACGCGGTTCAACTCGCGTCCGCTGCCGTTGCGGTCGGCTTCGAGGTAGAACCGTCGGGCCAGCTCCCCAAGGCTCTCACGCATGCGAAGGCGAACCGCATCCGGCGAGCCGCGCTGGGCCAGGGGGAGACGTTGTCGGCGCGCGTCGCGGCGCAGTTGCTCGCAGCGCAGCAGCAGTCGGACCATCCGCTTCGCGAGGTCGCGAAGCGGCTTCCCACTTTGCTCCTGGACGTGGGCCGCCTCGTTGATGCTCGCGGGCACGGAGATGATGTCGTCGTCACGGCAGCCGAAGTCGCCGAGATCGAGACGATGGTTGCCAACGACATTCGGGCGATGCTCGAAGCGATTGATTGAGGGGAGACCGAACACCATGAGCGGCGCAAACGAAGAAGCCACCACCGTCGACGCTGGCCAGACGAGCGCTGCCAATGCGCTCGACGTGAACGCTGCGGCTCGCCTCAAGCAACTCGACGCGCGCGAGCAGTCCCTGGCTGCACGTGAGCAGGCACTCAAGGACTGCGAGCAGCAGGTCAACGACCAAGCCGGGGCGCTCAAGGAGCGTGAAGAGGAGGTTGAGGCTGCGAAGACAAAGGTCCAGCGTGACCTCGCCGATCTCGCGAGGCGCCAGAAGCAGGCGGCAGAGACGGAGAGTTCGCTCGAAGTGCGCTCTCGTGACGTGGCTCACCGTGAGATCGAGGCGAGCGAAGGGTTCGCCTCGAAGAACCGTGAAGCGCTCGGCGCCCTCACCAAGGCGCACGCGTCGCTGCGCGCTGAGGTAGAGCGCCTCCAGGCCGAGCTGGACGCGGGTCGATTGAAAGGAGTCGAAGATCTTGAGAAGCGGCTCGCCGATGAGCGGCGAACCCGCACCGAGGCTCTCGACGCAGAGCTCGAGGCGGAGCGGAAGCGGCACCTCGCGAAGCTCGCTGCCGAGGGCGCCGCACAGGATGCTGCGCTTGGTGAGCAGAGAGCGCGCTTCGCCAAGGAGCAGCAATCCGCCCTTGAGGAGATCGAGCGAGAGCGCGTTCGCCTCGCTGACCTGGAGGCTGAGCTTCGCCGCGGGCTTGGCGACCTGCGTGGGAAGGAGGAGGATCTCGCCGGGTACCGCGCGGGTATCGAGCGGTCCATCGAGGAGAGAGCGCGTGACCAGGTGACGTCGCTGGAGCGCCAGTTGGACGCTCTGCGTGAGGACCACCGACGGGACCGCGACTTGGTCATCTCGCTCGAGTCACAATTGGCCGCGTCGCGCGACCTCTTGGCGAGGTTCGGGGACGACCCCGCCGAGATCGAGAAGCGCATCGCACAGCAGTCGAAGAAGATCAGCGACCTCGAGAAGGAGCTTCTCCGCCGCCCGAGTGCAAGCGACAAGGAACTCTTGGTGACCCTGCAGGAGCAGGAGCGTGCCTGGGCGGCTGAACGAGACCGGTTGGTTCGTGAGCTCACGCAGTTCAAGGCTGAGCAGAGCCGCTGGCTTACCGGCGTTGCTGATCTCGAGCAGCAACGAGAACGTCGCGAGGTCGCGGAACGCCGACTCGAGGTGCTCGCCGGAGAGATGGAGAAGTACAAGGCCGACGTCGACCGGATGCGTGCCCTGTACGAGCGCCCCGAGGAGCGGGCCGCGCGTGTTGGCGCCATCGAGGAGCCCTGGCGTACGGACTTCAAGCGCGCCGAGGGCAGCACGCCGAAGGAGCTCGACTGGCTCAACTCGATCACGGCCGCGTGCGAAAGCAGCGGCATGCGCTTCCCGAAGCGCCTGATCCAGGCCTTTCACACGTCGCTCAAGGCCGCAGAGCTGTCACCGTTGACGGTGCTCGCTGGAGTGAGCGGCACCGGCAAGTCGGAGCTTCCTCGGCTCTATTCGCGCTTCGGCGGGCTCGCGTTCCTCTCGCTCGCGGTCCAGCCGAACTGGGACAGCCCGCAGTCGTTGTTCGGCTTCTTCAACTCGGTCGACAACCGATTCAACGCGACAACGGTCTTGCGTGCGATGGTGCAGGCTCAGCATGACCGTCACCACGAGACCTACAAGAATGGGCTCTCGGACCGGCTCTTATTGGTCTTGCTCGACGAGATGAACCTTGCCCACGTGGAGCAGTACTTCAGCGATCTCCTCAGCCGACTCGAGCAGCGTCGTGGCGAGAGTCGAGACGTCACGCTCGACATCGACCTCGGTGCCGGCACGCCGCCGTACCCGCTGCGCCTGGGACGGAACGTGCTTTGGGTAGGCACGATGAACGAGGACGAGACGACCAAGGCTCTGTCCGACAAGGTCGTCGACCGTTCCAACCTGCTGTACTTCCCGCGTCCGCGTGAGCTTCACAGCCGTAAGGAGGTCATCCTCGGACCGGAGTCGCCGTTGCTCGCGGAGAGCGCGTGGCGCGAGTGGGTGCAGTTTCGTTCGCCGTTCACGTCGGACGAGCTCAAGCCGTTCAAGGAGGGGCTCCAGGAGATCAACTCGCGGCTCGAATACGTGGGCCGAGCTCTAGGTCACCGCGTCTGGCAGTCGGTCGAGTACTACATGGCGAACCACCCCGAGGTGATCGACGCTCGCGCGCGCCAGGATGCGGACGCGCTCCAGCGCACGTTGCGGCGTGCCTACGAGGACCAACTCGTCCTCAAGGTTATGCCGAAGCTCCGGGGTATCGAGACTACCGGCGACTCGAAGCGCAACTGCCTCGACCCCATCCGCAAGCAACTCGACAGCGCCGACATGGGTCTTGGGCTATCGGACGACTTCGACATCGCATGCCGTGTGGGACACGGCGCGTTCGTCTGGAACAGCGCGAGGTACCTGGAGAACGCTGAATGAAGAAGGCGCGCGCGGCGCGCGACCGCGCCGCTCCCAAGACAGCGGCGCTACCGCCGCCGATCCCGCAGTTCGACGAGTTGGACGCTTTGGCGGCATCCAGCGCGCCGACCGTGGAAGCGGCTTGGTGGATTTCCCACCAGGTCGCGGAGCACGTGTTCGCCACGATCGCCCACCGCGATCCGCGCACAGGCGCCCCTCTCCCGAGACCTCTCACGGAGATCCTGCGCGACGTTCGAATCGCCACCTCGAAGGGGAGTCGGCCGTTTCCGCGCGATCGCCTCCTCGTCGCCGCCGAGTTCACCGCGGACTCCCTCGAGCACTTGCTCGACCGGCATCGCCATCGAACTGTCAGGACCCACGAGCAGCTCCCGTTCCATCAGCTTCGCGAGGTCGACACCCGATCGATGGCGTGGCTTGCCCGACAGCCCGGAAGGAACATCCGCGAGAAGCTCTCGGGCCGCACCCATGCGCTGGGCGTGAAGCGCGACGTGTCCGTCGACACGACCGAGAACCGGCTCCTTCGGTCGTTCGCCAAGCTCCTTGTTCGGCGCGCCGGCAGCCGGCTGGACCACAGAGACGCCTACGACGGAACAACCGAGGACGTAGAGCGTGTGCGTCGGCTGGAGGAGTGCATTCGCCTTTGCGATGAGCGGATGAGACGCTCCGAACTCGCCGAGATCCCCACCCTGACCCGCTTGCAGCCCAACAACGTCCTGCTGAGCGACCCGCACTACTCGCGGGTGTTTCGCGCATGGAAGTGGCTGCGCGACGATGAGGAGGCACTGCGCGAGTCTTGGAACGACGCCCTCCAGCGTACGCGCGTCCTTCTGTGCTGGATGGTCGCAGCGCAGCTCGTGACCGGTGAGCGGGTGGTGGTCGTGGAGACGCTGGGACGCGTCCTCACGGAACGCGGCGACGAGCACCACCTCGGAGTCGAGGTGCTGGGCGCCGAGGCGGTCGGGGCCGACTGGTTTCTGAATCCGCCGCTGCACTTCTTGGTGTTGCCGAGCGGGCACAACGACGCGGCGTTCCGCATCCGCCTCTCGCTGGAGGGTGAGTTCATCCTCGCCCACGTCGCCAGCTCGGGCGGGCGAGGGCTCCTCGTGGAGGAGTCGGTCTCTGCGCTCGCCTTCGAGATGCGTCCCACCTCGGAGCGACTCCAGCCTCAGCGCGGAATCGGTATCGCGATCGACGGCTTGGAGACCTCGCTTCTTGGGGCAGACCGCGCGTTCGCCGACCTCGCCGGGCTGACGCCCCTTGCCACGCAGATGGCTCGGCAAATCCTCCAGCGCTGCAATGTGAACCCGAACCTCGAGCGCCGAGAACACACCGCCGTTGTGCTGACGGACGGTGCAAGGCTCGGCATCGAGCTCGGCACCGCCTCGCTGCACGTCGGCGCGGAGAAGGGTCTGCCGCTGCTCTCGGCACCGTGGGCCTTGGCGCTCGATGTGCCGGGCGAAGAGGGTGGCATCGACTGGGTTGAAGGGCGCACGGACCGGGAGTTGGTCCTCGGCGCTGCCGGTCGTTCGCTGCGAGCCACCGGCGACGTCCTGGACGCGAGCGAGCAGGCCGACGCAGGGATGCTCGCCTTGGCGGCGGACCGCTTGCTGGGGAATCTCGCGTCAGAACTTCAGGTGCCGACCGATGCACGGGTCGCGTACGCCGTCCCCGATGCCGTCGATGAGTTCTCGCAGCGCAGCCTGCGAAGCGCGTTCGGAGGCTCGTTCCATCGTCCGGTTCCCGTGTGGAGGAGCGTCGCGGCCGCGATGTCCTGGGCTTCGGCGGCAGGTGAGCGCGGGCCCCGCCCGGGAGAGACGGTGGTGGTCGTCGACATGGAGTTCGGCGGCATCTCATTGACCGTGCTGACCGCCCGGCATGACAAGAAGCTCGAGCAGGCACATCCGTCGTCGCGCGGGATCTACTGGGAGCGCAAACCGCTGCTCCCTCCCGACGAGCAGTTGGAGATGCTCGGTTGGCCACATGTCCTCCGCGCCTACGCGCGGATGCTGGTCGAACGAGACGTGAGCACGCTGGCGCCTGAGTTCCAGGAGCGCGTTGTCGAGGACCTCCTCCGCAGCGGCAAGATCGGTGCGCTTGTCGCGCGTGGCGGTTCGATCTTTGTACAAATCGCTTCAAGACAGCGAGCGACGCCCGACGTCGTGAAGTTCTTCGAGGACCCTGCATGGTTCGACGACGAGGTGGCGCGATGGATCGATCGCCTCGATCAGAGCGTGAGGGATGCGCTCTCGGAGATCGGCAAGGCCCGTGCGGTGCTGATCGGCGGCCCGTGCGACTACCAACGGTTTTATGGGGCTGGGCGACAGACGGGTCGGATCAAGATCTTCAACGAGGAGAAGGGCTTCGGTTTCATCCATCCCGACGACGGTAGCGCTGATGTGTTCTTCCATATTAACTCCGTGCAGGTAGCCGACGAAGTGGCGCTTCGGCGGGACCTTGCCGTTGAGTTCGACGTCGGCAAGGGTAGGAAGGGGCCCGAAGCCCATCGCGTCACCACGGTGTCTTCGCTCGCATCGTGGTTGCGGCGACGAACGGTGGTCACGTCGGGGACACTCGCGGCCGGCGCGCGTGAGTGCCTGCTCCGACTGGACACGGGCTCTCCCACCTGGCGTGAGTGGCTGCCCGAGCTGTCGCTCGAGGTCGTGCGCGACGGCCACTTCGGTGAACTCCCGCTGCTCGAGCGAGGGACGTTTACCGACCCGTTCCTCGGTGCGGCCAAGGAGTTCACGGTCCCGGAGACCCTCACGCTGGCGCGCGGGCACCGGTGGTTCTCCTTCCCGCTGCTCGTCGGTCGCCAGGGACGCCTGCCAGTCGCGTGGGAGGCGCGGCTCGATTCGCCCGCGTTCCCTCTTGACCACGAAGTGCGCGCGCGGCTGCGACTTTCCTACCGGTACGGCCTCGAAAATAGCTACATTCTTTCGGTGGAGCCTGCCTCCCCGGACGATGCTCCGTTCGTTGGGCTGCAGGCCAAGTGGATCAAGGGAGGCGAGGGCACCACGTCGGTGCTTAGCCGGGAGCCCCTACTTATTCCGCAGGTGCCGTGGGACAAGGATCGTGCGGACACCTTCGTCAAGGCGACGCAGTCACTTCGTCTCAGTGACGAGAAATTTGCGAGGTTTCTGTTCGCCGTGACGCGCGAGTGCTGGTCGGAGGGACGAAGCCTCGCGACCGCTCCGGACAACGTTCAGCGTGTTTTCCCTGGATTCCGCGAACAGTTGTGGACCGCCCTTCCACCCGAGTTGCACTGCCGCGAGATACCGCGCACTCTCGAGATCCTGTCGCTGCTCCACGAAGACGCACCGCCGGAACTCACAGGTTTGCTTTTTGATCTGGATCGCCAGGCTGGCGACGACGTGGACACGTACCGGAAGACGTCGAGCATGCTGGCTATGCTCGTCGGCGATGGGGCGGGCGAACGGAACGCGATCCTGCACCATCTAGTCGATCGGCTCCGACATTACACCGATGGAGAGGTTTTCAGTCCTGCACTGATGGGCCACACGATGCGAGCGTTGGGCAACGCCGCCTGGAGGCATCCAAACTTCGTGGGAGCGCTGTCCTCAGTGTCCGGCGGTGCAGCTCTCATCCTCAGGCAGTGCCGACGTTCGTTGCAGGGACTGCTCCTGCGCATCCCGGTCAACGTTTCCTCTGACGAGGAGGGCCAGAAGGTTGCGCGGCTCTACGGCACTCCGTTCAGGGACGCCTGCGAGTTGCTGCTCGCGCTGATGGCCGTCGATCCTTTGGATCCAGTTGTCGCTCCGCTGCGCACCGGCTCCCCATCCGCCCACGCCTTCGCCAAGCTCGTTCGCCAGCTCGATGCCAGGCTCGCGTCTTTCGGTGCGACTCCGCACTGGCGAGTGCGCCTCGACGTCGAGGTGCCGCCCGCCCTCCACCGAATGTCACCCGTTGCCTTCGCATTGAACACATACTTGGCAGGTGGCGCGGGCGCGAACTTGGTCCAGGTCACGGGCGCCGATCTTGACTGACATGTTTAAGCGTCTCCTCGCTGCGTCACCTTGGTTCCGGCATCTTGCTTTCGTAGCCTTACGGACATGTTCGGCACGCATGGTTCAGGCTGAACGCGTATACAGGGTAGCAGCAGGCGCTGGTCCGCAAGGTGGCCCACCACGGCCTTGAGCAGGACTCCAGATTCTGCTCTGCCTCGGTCGGTGCAATTGCTATCGCCCTCAGAGCCCGAAGCATTTCTGTGTAGGTTGCGGTAGCCTCCGAGCAGCGTCGTCAAGCGCTGCTTCAGCAGCTCTACGGTATGCCGCCGCCGGAACCTCCGGCCTCGCCGGCCCCTTTCGGACACCCTGACAAAAAGCACCAAGGGTGCATTGGTCCATATGCTCACCCTTTCGCGTGTGTTGGGAGTGTGCTCCGCGTGAGCTAGGAGTGTGCTGGGCGTGAGCAACCTGGGCTGGCGACAGCCTCAAGTTCATTCGCAAGGTCGCGCACGATCATAGCCGCATGAGCGAACCAAAACGAAAACGGCTGGTACGGAAGCGCAAGCTGGACAAGTGGAGCGGGCGTGGCGAGATCTACGCTTGGCTCAGGGCACACCATAAGAAGATCAAAAGCCTCAAGGTTGGGGACGATCGACCTTGGTCGGAGCTGCTTCTGGACCTTCGGGCGGACCTTGCTGGCAGCATCCCAGCGGACCGCATCGCCTTGAACAACGTGCTCAACACATGGAAGCGGGTCTGTCGGGATCTTGACGACTCACCACCCGTGTACCGGTTCAAGAACTATCCCTCGCGGATTTCAAAGGACTGGAGGCCAGAGGTCGTCTCTTCGCCGACGGTGGAGCCGGCGCCGCGTGGCCAGTTGACGCCAGGTATTCACCCGCCGGGGACCAGCCTCATTCGCAAGCCTGGGCAGGAGAATGCGGTCACCGGCAGGAAGCTGACCGGGGAGGAGAAGCTTGCTCGGCTTGAGGCAGAATTGGCCAGCCGGCGGGGCGGTTAGCACAAAGGAGAATGCATCCATGGACGGTGATGTTGACGTCGGGGCTGGGCCCCTCCCGCGGTCGGTTCCGGACAGTTCGCCGGGCAGGATCGACCTGATTGTTCGCGAAGGCCGGGGGCGGCTCGGCGGAACCATGTTTCTTGATCTGCTGATACAGCGGGCCCGTGCGAACGGGCGCCGGGTCAAGCCGATGGACGGGGACCTGAAGAGCCGAACGCTCAGCACGCTCTACCCTTCGAAGGATCCCAGGGGCCGAGCGATCGAGGATGGGGCGAGTAGCCCTGTAAGCGACGACATCGCACACCAGAAGGACTGGATACAGGAGCAACTCAACCAGATGACGGAGGACCGGGTGTCACGGATCCTCGATCTAAGTGGGGGCGATCGGGTCATGCAGGAGCTGGTGCTCGACCTGATGCTGAAGGACTTCTGCGGCGATTTCGGGATCGGTTTGACGAACATCGTCATGCTCGGTCCCGACGTCGAAGACTTCAATCACGCAATGGAGAGGTTCAAGGCCGAGGACTCGCGCGGCGATCGGGTGATCTTCGTCCTGAACGAGGGCGTGATCCGGCAGGGCCAGACGACGGAGGGTGCGTTCACCACCATCATCAAACACCCCGACTTTGTCGCTGCGCTAAAGGGGGGCGCTCAGTATATCCTGCTTCGCCGATTGAGTTGCATGCATGTCCTGCGCGAGCGCGGTATCGGCTTTTACGATGCGGCGGCTGGGCGGCCGGATCGGAGTGGGGCGAAGGTCCCGCCGACCGTTCAGCATATGACCAAGGTGTGGCTGGGGGCGTTCGAGCGGTCCTCGGAGGACATCGCCGAGTGGCTTCCGTGACTGATGAAGTGGCGGCGCTCCGCGAGAGCGTCGTTCGCCTGATCGAGGGTGCCCGTCGCGATGGCATCGAGCCAGACGGCCCATTGGGCCGCTGGCTCGCCGCGCAAGCCGGCGCGCTGGAGAGCCTGGCCTTTGTGCTGCAATCGCAGGCCGACCGTGCGGACGCGCTGTTGAGTGGCATCGACGTGGCCGCGAAGGCCGAGCTTGCGAAGGCCGCTGCAACCCTGGAACAGGGCAAGAAGGCGATCGCGCAGGGCGAGGTTGTCCTCGCCCAGGCGCGCGCTGCGCAATATCATCTGCACCTCTCGGAACAGACGTTGGTCAGCCGGCTGGTGAACGACACGTTGCCACTGTTCGCGCAGCACATGAAGGAAGCGCTGGTCATTCGCGAGCGGCGTTGGAACCAGGACAAGGGCCGTCAGCGCATGGCGCTGGCCGGCGCGATGACGCTCGCTGTGTTTCTGTCGGGCTTTGTCATTCGCACGGCGGTCGATTGGGATCGGCTGGGGCTGGCGGAACGCTGTGCTGCTCACCCCATTTCGGAGGGGACGCGCGTCGTGTGCGAGATCAGCCCGAGCGCCGCGCCGTGACTGTCAAGCCGGCAATCTCGTTCACAACGTATTGCGCCAATGTGGGCCTCCTAACGAGAGGAGGTGTCATGTCGAGGAGAGACAAACAGGTCCCTTGGATGGGCCGGAGTGTTCGGCTGGTGGGGACGAGCGTAGCGGGGGTCCTGGGCCTGGCGCTTGTTGATGCGGCGGTTGCGCAGCAGGCGCAGAGCCTGAACGGTCCGCCGGTGCAGGTGATCCCGTATGCGTCCGAGCCGGGCGTTCCGACGATCACGATCAATCCCGGGACGCCGAACCCTTTCCCAACTGGCGGTGGTTCGGGGACTGGTGGCAGTGGCAGCGGCAACACGGGCGATAGTGACGCCCTGACCACTTTACTTGGAACATCGTGGGGATCGCAGGCGGTCCAGAACGCCGAAGCTCTCGGCGTCAACCCATCCGCTTTGGCGGCGACGTGTGTGCTGGAGAGCGGGTGCAGCCAGCCTTCGGGCGGCGGCGGCGCACAGGGTGTTTTCCAGATGTTCCCCGCAGCCTATCAGGAGGGGTTGGCGACCGCGCTGGCGGCAAATCCGGGCCTAGCATCTCAAATAGTGCAAGGCTCTGCTGGAATGAACGATCTGACAACAGAGGCGATTGCCGCAGCTGGTTACCTGATGCAGGCGAACCAGACACTCCAGTCCGCCGGTATTTCCAACCCAACAGTGTTGGACGCGCGGAGTTACTACGAGTTCGGCCCGACATATGGTGTAGCGGTGGCGCAAGCGCCGCCCGGCGCGACAATGGCATCACTGCTGCCTGCGAGTTTCCTTTCGAATAATGGGATCTCATCCACGGAGACGGTGGCGCAATGGCAGGCGTCAGTTTCAGCGAAAGTCGGCAATGCCTCCGGTCAATCCGTTCTTGGTTAGGAGACGAAGAATGCGTTCGAAGTTCTTTACACTTACTGTCTGCGGGCTTGCGTGGACCACTGCTTCCTGGGCTTCACCGCGCTATCCGGTGTCAGCCGTCCCTACTCTGAGCTGCATGTCGCTTAAGGTTACTGATCAACAGGCTATGGATCCAAGTTTTGTTGTGCCGTTCTACAAAGGTCCATCCGAGCGTACGCCAGTGGTCGGCCGTGCTTCGTCTGTCGTTCTCGTAAAAAAGCCAGTCGTTGAAAAAGATGGCTTCATCGCCGCCGTCCTATTCAATGGCGTTCCAGGATGGGTCTCAGCAAGGACTCTGGGACCCTGGCACACTATGGACGGATCATCAGGGAAGTGCATTCCGTCTCGGATGTCAGACGGCAGTATCGGTTTCGACATAAAGTAGGCGTGGCGTCAGACCGGTTGCCGAAGAGCACAATTATGTCGCGATCCCCTATACGGCCTTCTTCGGGCATCATTTGGCTTATCGCAGCCGCCCTGCTTTTCGTGATCGGCGCGGTTGCTAACGGCGCATCCGGCTCCCGTGAACTGGCTGAGCTGGGCGTGATTGGCTCGGTCGTGGCGATTGCGTTTGTCGCTGCGTTCATGGGCTGACGGGAAAGCGCGTCAACAGGCATGCATCCGGGCGAGGCCGGGTTGTGGCAGACCTCTTGGGGTCTGCGGCTGGCGCGTCCTGGCCTTGCAGCCGGGTGCGTGCCCCGGCGGTGGATGGTGCCGACCTGAACTAGCCCGCCTGGTGTGTACACGACGAGAGGGCCGACCTGTGTGGGCCGGCCCCTGTCGTTGGGCGGATCAGAAGGGTAGGTCTGCTTCGGTGATTGCAGGGGCGTCCCAGACGATGCAGCTCACGTCGATGTCACGGTGGTAGGTTTCGATGTGGCGGATTGTGTAGCCCTGGGCGGAGAGTGCGGCGTTGTCGTCGTTGGCGTCGATGTCCGTGGCCACGGTGCCGTTCGAGAGGTGTGTCATTGCGATGTTCCCTTTCTGCATCAGCCCGATTGCTGATGAGCAGCGGGAAGGCCGGGCTTCGTGACGGCTCAACCTCCGCGGAGGGAGGACCGGAGCCACGCGCAGCCATGCTCGGCGCCTCTTCGCGCCGAGCATGGCGAGCATGGCGAGGACCGGACTGGAGCGGCCGCGCAGCGGCGCCGAAGGCGGGGTTGAATCGGCGCGACCTTGCCCGGCCTTACGCTCGAAGATCAGCAGGTGAGCGCTTTTCCTCCCCGACCGTAACTGGTGTCGCAGGATCGGGACCGCCCAAGTTCCGTGCTCCCGTTATTTCCCCCTGGGGAGGGCGTCGGCGGAAAGGAGGGGTGGTGGGACAATGCGGAAGGCAGGGGCCTTGCGACCCCCGCTCCGGTGCCTTACCCGAAGGCGGCCAGCTCCTCGGCGGCGGACTTGCGGGCGGTGCTGCTGCTGGCGGCGGCGGGGGCCTCATAGGGCTTCCAGGTCTCGCCGGTGATGTGGGCGTAGGCGTGGACGGCGCCTTCGGCGGCGGCCATTAGGGCGTAGGCTTGCAGGCCCATTTCGGCGGCGAACTGGCGGGCGCGTTCGGCCTTGCTCTCGAACCCGGCGACCCCGTTGCGGTCCTCGTCGCGGTCGTCGTTTTGGGACGCCACGGTGAGGTCGCGGGCAGTGGTGACCTTGCTCTGGTAGAATGTGGCGGCGCCGTAGGCCGAGCCGACGAAGGCTCCGACGATGCGCTGCAGGTGGATCTCCATCGCCTTCGCGTTGAGATTGTCGGTCAGCTCGTTGGCGCAGCGGACCATGTGCTCCTCGGTGCCCTCGCGGATGGCGGCGTAATCGACCGGGTCGACCCCGAAGGTGCGGGAGAGGTTTTCGGCGAGGCCGCCGTGTGGGGCGACTGCCTGGACCATCTCCAGGGTTACTGCCTGGCGGACCTGCGGCTTGCGGGCGGGGGCGGACTTCTGCGTGGTCTTCGGAGCGGACTTGGAGGTCATGATCTATCTCTCTCGCTGCCGAGGAGTGTTGCTGGCCCCATGCCGGCGTCCTCCCCCTCGGGTGCGGTTTCCTGGGGACGGGAAAGGCGGCCGCGGAAACCCCTGAGGACGGCAGTGGTGCGGGAGCGCAGCGACACGGTGCCGTTCGAACCGGAGGCGCTTCGCCCGCCATGACAGGCGCATCGTGCCTGGGCGGCGAAGCGGGGGTTGTAGGGGACGACGCCCGTCCCAAACCGCACGCGACCGAGGGGGTGACGCCGGCACTGTGCCGGCGACATTTCGGCCTGCGATGGATGATCTTCTCGCCTCCCTTTTGCGCTCCCATGAGCACGGGGCCGCCCTCGCCCCAGAGCTATGTTCGCGGCATTCTGGAAATGGTCTGTGCCCGCTCCGGCGGCCTGACCGGAAACCCGCAACCTGGGGGCGCCTGCCCGATCGCCGCGTTCGAGGGGACGGGAGAACCTACGGTCCGTAAGCCATCATTCGCGGCGACAGATCATGTGATGGCGATGACGTCACCCGCGCATAACCGGGCCCGTCTGCCGGCTGGCGTTGCCTCTCTCGAAGCAGGATCAGCGCAGCGCCGACCATGGCAACGACCAGACACGACCGGACGAGCCACGGGGACGAGCCGGATTGGGCATGGCCTCTCGACAGCCATCGTGCCGAAGGGCGAAAGCCCGCCAACGGCCCGCTAGCCTCGCAGTTTAGCCCAACGCTCTCACCAAGGAGACCGGAGCCAAAGGAGCCCCAGCCCCAGACGCACACGGCTCAACCGTGCCGATGGAGGGCTACCGGAGAGAAGCAAAGGGGTCGGGGTCGCACGGGCCCCGTCCAACGACCGTCTTCGGCTTTCCTCGGCAGGAGCGGTCGGGATTCGGTTTCGCTGATTCAGCGACCGCGTCATTCGCATCGCGCCAGAGAACACTACGACACCAAGATGGTCAGGGCGAGATCCATGCCGCGTGCTGAAGTTCCCATGCAAATCCTCAATGTTCGTCGTCCTGCGCATCATGACCTGTGGGATGTCGTTCGTTTCAAGATCGTCGATGGGCGGCGCATGCTTCGAAAGTGGCTCGCCGATCCGACGGTGAGCGATGAGCTGCGGATGGGCGATGCCGAACTGCTTGCGCGCTTCGAGGCGCATCTCGCCGAGCGCAAGCCGGCGAGGATCCGCTTCCTGACGAGCGAAGAGGCTCTGGCAATGCTGATGATGGCGGAGGGCCAGACGCTGCATTGACCCGCCGCCGGCCGGGACCGGCGGCGGGCCGCACCGTTTATGCGGTGTGCCGGGGCTTGCGGCCGGCGCGGTTGTCGTTGGCCGGCTCTCCGAGGTCGGCCTGGTAGTCGAAGACGACTTCGACGAACGGCGGGAGGCTGACAGTAAGACCGAGCTTGATCTTCGCTTTTCGGGTGAGGCGCTGTGCGATCCGGTGGATCGAGCGGCGAAGGCTGCGGGCGGTTCGGGTGATGGCTGAGATGAGTGGGTTCATAATGTCTCCTTCTGCAATGTCGGTTGCGATTGCGGAGACGATCGACGGCGCGGCGGCGGTGTAGGCACCCCGGAGGGGGCGCAACGGATGTGGAGCACCGCGCAGCGGTTGCTGAACCGACGCCGTGACGTAGGCTCCGCCATCGTGAGCAACCGCTGCGGAAGGGGATATTATGAACGCCCTGCCCTCACCCGGACCGCTCGCTCCCGTGATGCGGACAACAAGAGCCGGATACCGTGAAAAGCGTTTTATATCAACTATTTAATTGATATTTCCCGCCGAATCAGCGTAGGTAAGATCCAGGGTGAAGAGGAGCGGAATCATGCGCATCGAGCTGCTGCCTGGCATGACGAATGTGGTGCGGTTTCCGGTGGAGCGGAGGGCGCGGCCGACGCTGGGTCTGCTGCGTGACATCGCGCCTGACGTGCGCGAAGTCATGAGCCTGGCCGAAGCTTTCGGGATGGAGATGCCGGCGCCAGATCTGCGTGGACGCACCGACGCCGCGACGGCGGAGCACATCGCGACGAACGCGCCGGTGACCCCCGCCGAACTCGCGGCGTTTCTGGCCGAGCTTGAAGGAATCGCCGTGCGACGGGCGATCTTGGCCTGCCGGGACGCACACGACGCATCGTTGGCGGCTGCTGACGCTCAGAAGGTACTGCTTGATGCCAGGACGGCCGGATCGTTCTGGACCGAACCGCTGCAGGAGAAAGCGGAAGCCAGGACTGATCGTGCGGCGGTTTTGCTGCTGGCGGCCCATGCGCAGGCCGAGCAGGCGGAGGGTGTCGCGCGTGCCGTGGCGCTGGCGCGGCATCGCGAGCCGTGGTCGCCTCGTGACAGCGTGGCCGAGATGGACTTTCTCCTGGACGTGCATCGCGCCGCGGGCTGACATGAGATCAGCCCGCGGCGCCCGAGGCGTGCTCAGAGCACGATCATGATGAGCAGCTCGCTCGCCCCGTAGACGCCCGGCTCGCCGCAGGATTCGCACTCGTATTTGCGGGCATCGGGTTCGACGCCCTCAGCTTCGGCGCCGCAGTGGACGCAGAAGCCCGGATTGTCGAGCGAGCGCTGCTCGCGCTCGACGGCTTCCTCGACACGCTCGGGCGTGATGGACGGGTGAATTTTCATGGATGCCTCGTGGGAAGGGTTGAGGGGTGCGTGGCTCAATCTGCCGCGCTGGCCTGGGCCGCGCGGCAGGCGGCCAGGAGGGCGTCCTCGGCCGCCTTGCAGGCCCGTGCGCGGCCGGAGAACTGGCCTGCGATTCGCCGGTAGTCCTTGGGACCTCGAATTTGCTGTGACGTGCCGCTCGCCATCTGGCGAAGGATCAGCCCCGCCCTGTGCAGGTCGTCGACGGCGCCGGCGAGCGCGCCGATCGCGGCGCTGCTCGCGGCGAGAAGATCGGGGGCGGCAACCGCCTCCGGCTCGGAGCGGGACATGGTCTATCCTGTCGTCTGGAGGGTTGGATGGATCAGGGCGGCGACGGGCAGCCCGTCGCCTGGTGCGCTCATCGCCGGTTCGAGATGCGGGGCGCCCGGTGGAGGCCGGGGGCGACCAGGCTCACCCCCAGCTGTAATGCGTGGCGCCGATTTCGCGTCCGCGCTGGATGGCTTTCATCAATGCGCCGAGCTGGCGCTCGATGTAGCCTTCGTTGCGGCCGATATGGATGATCGTCATTCGGCCTGGTTCGCTGTCCTCGACAGTTGGCAGTTCGGGTGATCGCTTGCCGAGGTGACGTCGCAGCGCGGCCGTCACCAGGTTGGAGAAGACGTCGATCGCGATGACGTCGCCGTGGGACTCGGGCTCGAGGCCGAGCGTCAGTAAAAGGTCGACCGCGTTTGCGTTGCACACGTCGACTTCGAAGTCTTCCTGATCGGGCCGCCCGATATGCGGCAACGCCCAGACATCGCGATCCGCATCGCGGACGTACGGCGCGAAACAAACGGTCATCTGATCCCTCCGGAGATGTTGGGTTGTCGGCTGGTCGCGCGGGCTAAAGGCCCGGGCAACAGCCGCATTTCGCTTCGATGGCGAGCCGTTCGACCGGATCCACTATCCGCAGCGCCCTTTGATGCAGGATCGAGCCCGCGCGCGCGTGGCGGACGACATGCTGCCAAGCGTCCTCGTCGCTGCGGAACAACGGCGTGCCGCAAGGAGAACTATCCGGCCGCTGCAGCTCGATGCGCGGCGTGCCATCGTCGCGCAGCCCGCAGTCGAAGACGTTCCAGCCTTCCGCCTGCGCGTCGAAAGACGCAGACGCATCGTCGGAGGCCCTGCCCCGCTTGCCGGGCAATTGAAGCAGCTGCGTGAGGGTGGCGTAGAGATGCGCGCGCGCCGGCGCGCCGAAGATCGCTGTCATGCCCGCCTCCGTGGCAAAGAGGATCGTCAACAGCATAGTTGCGGGCGCGCTGCGATCAGCGCGCCCGCGAAAAACGACCCCTAAAACGGGATCTCGTCGTCCAGATCACCGCTCGGCGGCGGGGCGGACGGCTCGGTCGACCGGCTGCCGTTCGAGGGTCGCTCGCGGTTGTCCGGGGCAGAGTCCAGGAACGTCATTGTCCCGTTGTAGGGCGTGAGATGGATCTCGGTGCTGTAGCGGTCGTTGCCGTCCTGGTCCTGCCACTTGCGGGTGGTCAGCTTGCCCTCGACGTAGACCTTCGCACCTTTGGCCAGGTACTTCTCGGCGATATCGCCCAGGCCCTCGTTCCAGATCACCACGCGATGCCACTCGGTCCGCTCGACCTTGTTGCCGCTGGCGTCCTTCCAGCTCTCGCCGGTTGCGATGTTGAGCGTCACGACTTTCTTGCCGCTCTGCGTGCTGCGCACTTCCGGGTCGCGCCCGAGGTTGCCAATCAGCTGCACCTTGTTCAGGAAACCAGACATCATCTCATTCCTTCAGTTTCCCATCGAACTCGTCCGGCACCACGCCAGGCGTCGTCCTCTCGGATGCGGTCTGAGAAAACCGGAGGGGCGGACCGCCCGCCCCCGAACGGCGCGGTCTTGGTGCGGGAGCGAGCAAAGCGAGCAACACGGCAGCGCCGTGAGCCGAAGGCGCCGTACTGACGGGCCCCATCGCGCGTGCGCGATGGGTGTCAACGGCGGGGATGCGGAGGCGGGACGCGACCCGGTTTAGACCGCAGTCATCCGAGAGAGGCGGGGACGCCTGGCGGGGTCAGGGCGCAGCGCGCGATCTCCAGTCCTCCATCCAATTCGCTGATAGCCCCATGGATCGAGATGGCCTGCATCGGGTCATTCGCATGGGCACCGAATAGCCTCAGCCGACCGGAAGAGGGGATGACATCATGCAGCACAGGCCAGTCACTGCGTTCGGCCGCGGGGCTATCGACGGGGAGGAACAACGGATTGTTGCCGCGTTGTTGGCGGGCGGTGACAGCCGCCTGAACCTCGATCGGCAGGGTTTGAACAAATATCTCTGCCCGCCGACGCCCGCACCGGCGCTGACGTGTCTCAGCTCCTGCACCGCATCGCCGATCTCCGATCTGGGCTTCGAGCGAGCATCGGCGGCGTTTTGGCGCATTGCCGCCGCGCCAAGGATTCAGGCGCCAAGCCGCATCGAGGCCTGCGAGGACAGCATAGAGGTGGCGATCCGCGGCTACCTCGGGCTGGACCCGGGAGATCAGGTCATCCTCACGGCCTCGGGAACCGACGGAATGCTGCTGGCCGCCTGCCTTTTGGCGCTGGAGGGGTGCGACAGCCCCATGACAACTATCCTGCCGTCGCCGTCCGAGACCGGCACAGGCGTGCCGCTGGCCGCCGCGTGCCGTGTGTTCGACGGACCCTTCGCTGGCCGGTCGGTGGTTGAGGCCTACGTCACCACAAAGCATGTCGCTCTGCGCGGACCGGACGGCATGCCAAGAGAGGCGGGCACGGTCGCGGAAGATTTCCGCGACGCCGTCAGGGCAGTGAACGGGCGCGCTGTCATCGTCTTCACGTATGGCACCAAGACGGGGCTGGTGGCCCCGGTCGAGGCGCCGGCCGGGGTCGATGTGATCGTTGACGCATGCCAGCTTCGGTTGCCAGCTCACAAGGTGCGTGAGTATCTGAAGATGGGCTGGCCGGTTGTGATTACCGGATCGAAATTCCTGGGTGGACCGGCCTTCTCCGGAGCTGTGCTTGTGCCATCGGCTCGGTTTTCGAGGAGGGCGCGCGCTCGAGCAAGCAGGATCTGCGCCCTTCACGGGGGTTTAGCCGGGGTTGGTGGTTTGGCCGAACTTGCCTCTTCCGCAGACGTGACCGGTCCTCTGCTTCGCTGGTCGGCTGCTCTGGCGACCCTCAAAGAGGCCGCGTTATCGGAGGACCAGGTCGCAGAGAGCGTGATCCGGCTCGAGGACGAGGCTGGGGCCGCGGTCGCCGCGCTTCCCGGGGCGCACATCATCGAGCAATCGACCGGGTGTCCTGGCATCGTGACGTTCGCCGTGGAAGCGCCTGGACAGCCGGGGTCGAGGCTGGGGGTCGACGAGTTGCGTCAGCTTTACCGCGGCTTGGCTGGTCAAGGCGTCCTGCTGGGGCAGCCGGTGGATCTCGGGCCGTTTGGCGCCTTACGTGTGGCGATCGGCATGCGCGACGTCGTTCGAGGTTCGATCGAGGAGAGCCTGCGGCGTCTCGCTGAATCCTGGCCTCTCGCGCGCAGGCAAGGCGCGGCACGCGCCAAGGCGGCGTGATGGACGGGCATCTTGCCGGGCCTCACGCCGGAGAACGGTCATGCGCCGGATCGCTGGACCCGGCGGAATGGCGGGCGCTCCGCATCCTTGGGCATCAGATGCTTGATGATCTATTCGATGATCTGGAGGCTGTCCGGGAAGGCCCGGTCTGGCAGCCGATGCCGGACGATATACGCGCCGCCTGGCAGGCACCGTTGCCGCACAGCGGCGCGGACCCGGTAGACGTGTACGCCGACTACCGGCGTCTCGTGGCGCCGTATGGTGTTGGCAACCGGCACCCCCGCTTTTTCGGGTGGGTGCATGGCGGCGGCACGGTGATCGGCATGCTGGCGGAGATGCTGGCGGCGGGTCTGAACGCGAATTGCGGCGGCCGCGACCATGCGCCGATCGAGGTCGAACGCCAGGTGGTGCGTTGGGCCGCGGAGATGCTCGGATTTCCGAAGGAGGCGGGCGGGCTGGTGCTGAGCGGCACCTCGATGGCGAACTTCGTCGCGGTCCTGGCCGCTCGTTGGGCCGCGCTCGGCGGCGCCGTGCGCGAGGACGGTATCGGGGGCACCCGGCTGATGGCCTATGCGTCCGACGGAGCACATATGTGCGTCGCGCGGGCCTTGGACATGGCCGGCCTCGGATCGAGGTCGCTGCGACTGATAGCCTGTGATGATGCCGGCCGAATGCGTATCCCGGATCTCGCTGAGCGGCTGGAGGCGGACCGGGCGGCCGGGATGACGCCGTTCATGGTGGTGGGCACTGCGGGCAGCGTCGACATTGGCGCAATCGACGATTTGGCGGGACTGGCCGAGATGTGCCGCGAAAACGGCCTGTGGTTCCACGTCGATGCGGCGTTCGGTGCAATGGCGATGTTGTCGGACCGGCTTCAACCGCTCTTGCGGGGCATCGAGCAGGCGGACTCCGTCGTGTTCGATTTCCACAAGTGGATGCAGGTTCCGTATGCCGCCGGCTGCATTGTCGTTCGGGATCAGGCGGTTCTGCGGGCCGCCTTTGTGCGGCAGGCGGACTATCTACGGCCGACCGGCCGCGGCCTCACCGCCGGCGAACCGTGGCCGGTCGATCTCGGCCCGGAGTTGTCGCGCGGATTCCGGGCGTTGAAGGTCTGGATGACGATCCGGACCTATGGGGCTGACCGCCTGAGAGCGGTTGTCGAGCACTGCTGCGTCCTGGCGCAACGCCTCGCCGCCACGATCGCCCGGACGCCCGAGCTGGAGCTCGTGGCGCCGGTCGCGCTGAATATCGTTTGTTTGCGGGTGGCAGGTGGCGATGATGCGACCCACGATGGGATCGCGTCCTGGCTGCAGGAGACAGGCCGAAGCGTGTTGTCCACGACGACGCTTGGAGGCCGTCGTGTTCTTCGGGCGGCGATCGTCAATCATCGAACGAGGGCGTCAGACGTCGATGCCATCGTCAGTGATGTTCTGGACGCGCGCAACGTTTTCGTGGTCATGCCTCGCCGGTAACGCGAGATACTGTCGCGGCAGCTTCCCTGCATGTTCTTGCAAAGCGTATGTGATCGTCACGTCGGCTCGGGCTGAGCAATGCCTCAGCTTCAAGGCGGGTCCAGGCTTTTTGCAAGCTGGGCGCTATTTCCGTTTGGCTTGCTTCTGTGTCCATCACTCGTCGCAGCAGAGCAAGCGGCACGGCGACATTTGTGAGCTCGGGGCAGAAGCGGGCGCGGCCGGCGCTCACGACAAGGCCGCGGATGTTGATGGTGGGATCGTCGATGAATGTCGTGAGCGCGCGGACATGGCGCATGTTCTGCCTGACGGGGTTTAGAAACCGGTAGGTGCGTCCTTGCACGTGCTGCATCCAGTAGAGATCATTTTCCGTCCCGGTGATGAATCCGGAGAAGGTTTTTACCTCGAGCAGGATGATCCCGTCCGGAACACGGATGGCGTGGTCGATTTCGGCCGTTCGTCCGTCAACACTGAGAATGACGTTCCGCAACATCGGCCATCCGCCTGTTTCGAGTTCTGCGGTCACAAGCCCTTCGCCGAGCCTTCCCAGTGCTTGGGCGCGGAGCTCGGACGTGTGCTGGGTTTGACGGGAATCCTGCTCCCACAGAGGACGGCCCAGTTCCTGTCTGGCTGGAACACGGATCGGACGCTGTTCGCGTGGGCGCGACCTGCCGCTTATCGTCGCGAACCATCTCACGATTAGCCCTATCGCGAGCAGGGCTGCTCCGACGAGGGTTGCGCGGCCGGATGCAAAGCTGGCCAGTTCCTGGAAGGCCCCGGCCAATGTTGGCATTACCGGCAAAAGCGACGGCCCCATGCGACCTCCGGCGAAAGAGGTGGCATCCTCTCCCGGGAAGATGCGAATGACGCATGACGTTTGCGTTGCCGGGTAGGCCGGCTACTGGGTCAGACGGCGAGACTATCCCCCTCGTGGCAGTCGCTGTCATCGTCCAAGAAGGTCATGTGGTAGGCCGTCAAGGGCGATAAGTCCGACCACTCGATCTCGCCCGCTTCGTGCAAGGTGCGCAGGTCTTCCATCGCGGACGCGACGCGCGCCTCCAGCAGGGAGGCGGCCGGCCGAGTCGAACGAGGCTGCCACGTTGCGGGAGATCGGCTTGGAAAATCCTTCGATACCCAAGCGCACTGTTGTTCGAACCAACGTTCCATGACGCCGGCGACGAGCGTGTCTGGTTTTCCGCATCGAAGTTTCAGTGCTTCCTGTCGCGCGGCCACACCGTAGGCCTGGGAGTCGCAGCTTGCGACGCGTGGGTGCGAGCGGGCGGCGGACATTCCTTGTGATTTGAGGCCGAACAAGTGGAAGCGCGTCTCGCTGCCGTTGAATGCGCGATCGAGGACGTCGAGCACATGCAGAATGCCGTACTCACCATCGACATGGCGCCGGCACATGCTGCCGACGCCGACTAACGGAAAATCGAGTGCGAATGGCATGCGTTCCAGACAGCGCAGATAATGCTCGGGGTGCCAGCCTTGGATCACCGGGACGAAACGGTCTGCGATGCCCCGCCGATCTGCGCCGTTGAGACATTGCACGTTCAGCCGAACGGTACCGGAGATGCGGTCGAGAACAGCATCTTCGGCGTGGGCAATCTCGGGCTCGACGCACCAATCCATCGACGCCCACTACAGCCATGGTGCGCTGGCTGCGAGGTCGAGATAGTCGTCCACGTCCCAGGGGAAGCCGTTATAGCGGCTGGCTGCCACGAAGCCGGCGGAATCGAGGGCGACTGGATGTTGGCGGACGAGGTGCAGCCAGCGGTTTTCGAAGCCGGTCCACTGCCGCAGACCGATGATATCGGTACGCCAGCGTGAGAGCGCATTAGCGCTGATCAGCACGGGCGCACCCAGGCTGCGGGCTGTCCGCCAGAGTGCGCCATCCCGCAGTGCCGGCAACCCCAGGAGGAAGGTAGGTTGGCGGCTGGCGGTCACGTTCGGTGCTCACGTTGTCTTTGCCAGAACGCTGGATCGATGCCCGCTCCTTCCCAACCCATGAGGGAGCCGTGCCTCATGGCAGCGATCTCATCCTCGGTCGGCACGCGTGCCAGTCGGCCGTTGAGGCATTCGGGCGAACATTTGGTATCGACAGGCAGATAGCCCATCTCGCCGCGCCGGATCATGACGGTTTCGCCCGTCGTGATGTGCCGGACATAGCACATCTCCGGTAGGGTCTCCGTGTTGGTCGATGTGCTCGTCATGCCGCGCGTGCCTCCGGCGCCGCCGGCAGGAGGAGTATCCGCTCGAGGCGTTCGATCTCTGCGTGGAGCCGCAGCATTTGCGGCATGTAGTCCGGTCCCAGCACGGTCGCGGCCGAGAGATAGCGGTCCCACATGCCGCGGTCCCAGGTGCCGCGATCATCGAGGCGCACGTGGCGCGGTGCTGGGCGGGCGGCCGCTTCCTCGCACCTGGCCACCATCTCCATCTCGATCGCGCTCAGCGCGGCGCGACGTTCCGCGATGATGGCGCGCAGGTGATGGCGGTCGATGCCGAGGGATGGCCGTGAGGGCCGCCCCGCGTCCTCGGAGGCGGCGGGGCGCGTGGCGAAGGGCTGTGATAGTCGGGTCTCCCCGCTGGGATCGATATGACTCATGGCGCGGATTCCTGGCGAAGGGGGGCTCCCGCCCGGTCCGCGGGCGGGAGCAGGGATGGTTATACCAACGGCCCTATCCGGTGACCGTTATTGCTGCCCATTTGCGCTGGGTCAGGGAAGCAATCCGTTCCGGCATTTGCATGAGCTTGTTCCAGGCCTCGCAGCAGGCATCGACAACCGCCTTGTAGCTTGGCCACACCTGATGGCCGAACCAGTTCTTGCGCATGTATTCCCAGATATTCTCGGTCGGGTTCAGCTCGGGCGCATAAGGTAGCAAGGGCAACAGCACGATGTTGTCGGGCAGCTTCAGCCGTGCCGAGGTATGCCACCCGGCCTTGTCCAGGACCAGCACGGCAATGGCACCGACGCCGACGTTCTGGCTGATGGCGGCGAGGTGCGCGTTCATGGCTTCGATGCCAACTTCGGGCATCACGATCGCCGCGCCGGTCTTGCGCTCCGGGCAGACGGCGCCGAACAANTTGCGGGCAGTCTTGTCATAGCGGGTTGCGATGGCACGGAACTGCTTGAGCCTGGCGAAGAAATTTTCGATCAGATGGCGCGCCTTGTAGAGGTCGCGGTCGTAGGTCCGCGGCGAGCGGCGATTGGACTTTGGCGGGATCACCACGGTCTTGCCGGCCGCGGTCAGCGGCTCGATGACCCGCTTGTCGGCGTCAAAGGCTTTGTCGGCGATCAGCGTCTCGGCCTGCAGGTCGGGCAGCAGATGATCAGCACCGACGAGATCATGCGCCTCGCCGCCGGTCAGATGAAAGCCGACCGGGTTGCCGAGCGCATCGACGAGGGTGTGGATCTTGGTGCTCAGGCCGCCGCGCGAGCGGCCGATGGCCTGGTCTTCGCCGGCTTTCTTGGGGGCGCCGGCGCTGTGCTGATGGGCGCGCACGATGGTGCTGTCGATCATCGCGTACTCGGGGTCAGCATCCTCGGCGAGATGCTGAAAGACGCGCTGCCAGACGCCGGCTTTGGCCCAGCGGCTGAAGCGGCGGTGGACGTTCTTCCAATCGCCCAGGCGCTCCGGCAAGTCGCGCCAGGGAATGCCCGTGCGATAGCGGTAGAGCACGGCCTCGACGAACAGACGGTTGTTCGCAGCGGTCACGCCAACGGACCCCGGACGGCCCGGCAAATGGTCCTTGATCCGCTCCCACTGGTCGTCGCGCAAGGCATGTCGATGCATCGGTCAGCCTCTCCAAAGCTGACTGCCTATGNCAAATACGCCGACTGAAAACGACGATCCCGCATGGCGCGTGGTCGGGTTCCGCATTTCGCCCAGACCCGCGTCAGCGTGCCTTGCTGACCAACCCGGGCTTCGTCGCCAAACCAGATCTCCACTGGCTTGCCCGCCGCCTCGGGCGGCAGGGCTGCGGCAACGAGAGCAGGAAACTCAGCCTGAAACACCGCCTGCGCTTCAGGATCGCTCTTCGGATGCTGCGGGCGCACGGAGAGGCGGCGAAACGACAGCTTGTGCAGCAGCTTGCCAACCGTGCGCTCGTGCAGAGAGACGCCAAAGTTCTGCTCGATCCGGTGCTGGAGATCGACACGCCGCCAACGCACCACGCCGTCGCGCTTCAGATCAGCGCCTTGCTCCACCCAAGCCCCGATCTCAGCCTGCTGCTCTGCCGACAGGCGCGGCAGCGGGCCGTTGCGCCGCGGCTGATCGGATAAACCGTCCAGGCCACTGGCATTGTAGCGATGCACCCAGTCGCGCAGCGTCTGGCGGTCCATCGCGCAGATGTCTGCCGCCTCCGTGCGCGAGCACCCCTCCAGCACCAGCGCGATCGCCAGCATCCGACGCGCCACTTTGGCCTCCGGCGTGCGCGCCGCCGCCTCGCGCAGATCGGCGGCTGAGAGATCCTGGCCGGTGATCGCTACGGTCATCGCTGTCTCCCTGTCTTGGAGACGCCTGCGAATCACGGACCGCCGCGTCGCTCCAAGTCACAGACGAGTCAACGGTCGGGGCCGTTGGTAT
>NZ_NHRY01000129.1 GCF_002937115.1 Rhodopila globiformis
ACCGTCAATGGCGATCCCATCATCGTCTCTCCTGGTCCGAATGCCGTTCGAGGTTACGAATCGAACCTTGAACGTGCTGTCAACCAGGCGCCCGGCCGGGAGAGTCCTTCTTTATGCGGGTTGGTATGACACCCCCAATCTTCAGCCAGTCCCACCTAACAGGGGCTGGTTTGTCGGCACCACCTCCCGCCAGCCCTCCGGCAGGATCGTGCGCGGGTAACGGACCCGCTTGATGTAGCGCAGGCGCCCAGGATGCAGCCCCAGAGTGTAGCGCAAAAGCCTCACCTCCGTTCGGTCTGGAGCGATGGCGTAGTTTGTTGTTCCGTGCCGGAACTTTGAACGCTAGATGTAACTAAGTAACCATCAAGGCGCCAGAACGGACGCATCAGCACGCCTGAAGTGTCCCTCCATGCATCCCGCGCCCGTCTCCGCTCCTGCACCAGACTTCGCTACCTTCCCCGTTCTCAGCCTCATGTGGGCAGATTACTGGTCGTGTCTGACCCGGCTGCGTATTGTTGTCGGTGATGCCGAAACTCACGAGTTCATTGCCATCTACCACCCTCACACCCGCCGGCCGACATGGTTGATCAAGCCGCTCGAGGATGGCGTGATGATGTGCTGCGCGTCGAACGAATGGGCAGAGGAATACGCCCTTCCCACTCTACGGGCAGCGCTTTTGAGTATCCGGCGCCTGACGGCCGCGAAGAGAGCCAGAGCTGACTGGGCTGTGGCGAGAAGCCTTTCTCCGGCCAGTCCTTGAGCTTGCGCCACCATGGGCCGGGAGGCTGCCGCCGTCGCGGTTGCCCTGGTTTCGGCCCGGCCGGCTGAGCACTTCCGGACCAGCTCAGGCGGGTATTTCCACGGCATGGTGGCCAAGGCCAAAGCCGGCGAGTTCAACCTGGTGCGGACCATTTGGGGGCTGCGGCAGGCGAGGGCTGGCAAGCTGCGCACGACACGGATGATGCACTGAGGCTGTGCAGCGATCAGGCCGAGGTGCCTGAGTGGGCCGTCGACAAACGCAACCAGGACCGTGGCAGCATGATCGGCGTCAGGAACACCGAAGCACTTTATAGTTACCATACGTATTAATTATAATGTGTATATGTCAGGGGAATTGCTGAACGGGTTGATTTGGGTGATGGACAGCCAGCTGTGCAGCCGCATCCACGAGGCGATCCAGGCTCGCCGCGGGACGCCAATGAATCTCATGGTTCCGATGTCTGTTATCACCTGGGTGTGCACGCAGGAGGCCATGCGCTGTCGCGGCCGGCGTCTCATGCGGAAGTGGGTCATAGCGAGTATGCTGGTCGCGACGGCCGATCTCGCTGCCTGCGCCCCACCGAGGGAGATCATCGATCTCAGCCTGACACCTCAGGCGACGTTGGATGCCATGGCCCAGATACCAATCGTGCCGCTTGGCGTGCCCGGCCCATTTGGCGCCATGTCGGTTGGCCCAGTCCTCGGCTATGGCTGCAGCTGGACCGCCTCGGGGGCGGCGGACGCCGCGGTCCGCCAGCTTCAGATCAAGGCGTTGAACATGCAGGCTATTGCGGTGGTGGACGTGCTGATCACGCCGGCCGACAGCGGTCCTTGCCGTTTGGGCTACCGCGCCACCGCAAGCGGTATGGCCCGGGCTGCCACAAGTTCGCCGCGGGTCTGGTAGTCAGACACCTGGCAGGCCAGTGGCCGCGAGGCTGTGCGTGTTGACCATCTGACCTTTCCGTCAAACAAGGCTTCCAGCATCGCAGCTGTGGCGCATGCCGCGGAGCTGCGCCGCCAACTCACACAGGGAGACGAACGCGGCGGCCAGATTCTTCTCACCGCTTGGCGAGATCGTCTTGCCGTTGCACAGCGGAACAGAAGTCGGCCAATGCACTCACAGTGCATCCGTTTAGCGCAGGGGCATCCGGCCGATCGGCGCTAACAGCTCGGCGATTTGACTTTCAGTCGGAACGAACAGCGCTCACCCGTGCCAGTCCGTTCACGCGCCCTTTGACAGCAGCCCGAGCGTCTCACGGCAAAACCATCGTCCGATCATGAGAACGGCGACGATCGCCAGGCCGGTCGCCAGTCCGATCCAAATACCGATGCCACCAAGACCAACTGCAAACGCAAGCGACGCGCTCAGTGGCAGGCCAATCGCCCAGTATCCCAGCAAGGCGAAAAGCATTGGCATGCGTGTATCGTGAAGGCCGCGCAGAATGCCCGCTCCCACCGTCTGAGCGCCGTCGGCGATCTGGAACGCCGCCGCAAGCATCAGAAACGACGCCGCATGCCCGACCACGACCGCGTTGGCCGGTTCGTTCGTGTTGAGGAAGGCCGAAATCAACAGGCGCGGTGCCGCAACCATGATCAGAGCCATGGCGGCCATGAAGACGATCGCCAGTCCCAGCGCGGTCCATCCGGCCCGATGGATCGCCTCCCGATCCCGCCGGCCCAAGGCTCGCCCGACCCTCACGGTCGCAGCCTGGCCAATGCCGAGCGGGACCATGAAGGTCAGCGACGCCAACTGGATCGCGATGGAATGCACCGCCAGGGACGCCGCCCCGATCAGGCCCATCAGAAAGACCGCGGCGTTGAACATGGTCACTTCGAAGCTGAGCGTCGCCGCCATCGGCAGGCCAAGGCGCCAGAATTCCCGCAGGCGTGCCCGGTCCACGCGAAATCCTGCCGAGAACAGGCGAAAGCACCTGAACGGCCGCGCGACGCTCGCCACGATACCAAGGCTTGACACCATGAGGAGGCTGGACAGCGATGTCGCAAGGCCCGAGCCGGAAATGCCAAGCGCATGGCAGCCGCAATGCCCCAGCATCAGGCACCAGTTCGCCGCCGCATTGAAGACGATCGCGCCGAGGCCAATGATAAGTGACCATACCGGCTGCTCAAGCGCGCTGATGAATGACCGGAGCACGATGAAGCCCCAGGCCGGCAACAGCGCCCATTGCATCGTGTGGACATAGGCACCCGCCAGAGCAGCCAGGGCCGGGTTCTGGCCCATCGCGAGGAGCAGTGGCTCGCTCCACCACAAGGCGATCCAGAACGGCACCGCGATGACCGCGGCCGACAACAGGGCGAGGTGGACGATGCCTCGGACTGGCGCGACGGCGTTGTGATCGCGGCCGAGCGTTCGGGCCATCATCGGCGTGGCCGCGTTCAGCAGGCCGGCGCCAAATATGAAGGCTATGAAGTAGAGGTTGGCGCCCAGGGCGCCGGCCGCGAGCGTGTCGGCGCTGAGCCAGCCCATCATCATGACGTCGGTCGTTCCCATCGCGACCTGGGCTAGATTCCCGAGAGCGAGCGGCCAGCTCAGGGCCAGGATGGCGCGGAGTTCCCCAACCCAGGAGGGCGTACCGGCGGGCATGGTTGGCGTTCGTCCGAGCATACGCCGGGTGCTACCTGCAAGCGGCAGGCGAGTCACGCCGTGCGGGAACGAACCGCCCAAACGGTCATGTGCCTCCGGCGACACGCGGAGCGGATACGCTGTTGCCCTGTGGTGGCATTATCTGGATGACCTTCTGGTGGTGGCGCGGCAACGCCACCGATGTCGGGTTGGTGTGGCGCGGGTTGCGGCCGACGGGATGGTTCGCTACTGGCGAGCGTGGCAGGCTGGTGATCCGAACCACAGAGGATCGCCCAGAATGGACATTTCCGGCAAAACCGCCATCGTCACCGGCGCCGCCTCCGGCATCGGCCTCGGCATTGCGACAGCACTGGCGGAAGCCGGCGCCAACGTTGTCATGGCCGACATTCAGAAGGATGCCGTCGAACAAGCCGCCCATGGTCTCTCCGGAACCAACAAGCGAGTGATGCCGGTGCGGATCGATGTGACGCAGGAGCAGTCTGTTGTTGATGCCCTGACGGAAGCGGAGCGCAGCTTCGGCAAACTTCATATCGCCTGCAACAACGCCGGTGTTCCCATGCATGGCACGAAGCTGGTTGATGTGCCGCCGGCCGACTGGGAATTCGTCATCGGCGTGAACGTCTGGGGTATCATTCATGGCATCCGCCACTTCGTTCCCGCCGTCCTCAAGCACGGCGAGGCGGGGCACATCGTCAACACGGCCTCGGTGGCTGCCTTTCAAAACCGGCGCGGCACCGACCAGGGGCCGTATTCCATGAGCAAGTACGCCGCGCTGTCACTGTCCGAGGCGCTGGAGCACGAGTTGGAAGGGACGAACTTCGGTGTCTCCGTGCTTTGCCCCGGCCCGATCAACACGGCTATCGCCCGCGGCGCCCGCAATCGCCCGGATCACATGGGCGGGCCGAAGGATCCTGCTCAGGACGCGGCGGTGCTGGCTGAACGCCTGGCCACCACGGGGCTGGACCCCAGGAGGGTTGGGGAGCGTGTGGTGGACGCAATCCGCACCAGGACGTTTTACGCCTTCGTCAGTGCCGTACCGGCTGACGTCATCAAAGCGCGCCATCGCCGCATCGAGGACGCTCTGAACAGTGATTGGGTCACGCATTACTGACCCGCTGCTCGGCTACGGTTCGCGCAGCTACGGGACGTCTGCCAGTGGCGCAAAACAGTCCCACCACGCGTTGCCGATCCGACGCAGCCCCGCAGTCTGCTGCCCGGCTGTACCGTCGTTCCAGGGTAGTGGCGATGCCAAAATCGCCGCAATGTCGATCATCCCGGGATGATGGCAGGATCCCCACGCAAGTGTTCCGTCCGAACCGAGTTCCGCCCGGAGCCGGGGCTTGATGTCGGGACGGGCATGATCGGCCAGCGTGAAGTAGGCTGCACCGGGGACTGCCTGAAGATTGGGGGTGCGGGCGTCGAAGCGGTAATTTCGTGTCTGATCTCGGATCGGAGGTGAGCGGGTGGCTTGGATGGTGAGGTTGGTGAAAACCGGGGCCGACGGTGAGCAACAGGCCATCGACGTCGCGACGATCAACCGGCCCGATGATCTCATTGAGATCGCCAATTTGGGGCTGACCCTGGCCGAAGGGAAACAGTTGCTCCTCAGCGCTCACGAGAACGGACCCACTTTTGCTCATGGAAGCGGACCCCGCAGATGCGCATGAGTCAGTGGTTTGTTGCGCTGCAAGCGGTTTCTTTGTTCGGCTGAGGGCCGTTTCTTCGTCCCGGCCTACGGTTTCAGTGAGCGCCGCGCGCAGCGGCGGTCAGGGGAGGAGCGGAGCAACCCGGAGCCACGCGCAGCGCGCTACAGCGAGCATGGCGAGGATTGCGAGCACCGGACCTTGAGCGGTGCGAGCACGGTGCGATGATCAGTGTTGGCGGGACCTCGATGCCGAGACCAGCCTGGTCGTGGTTCTTGCCGCGCCCGCCCTCGGCGCTGGCGCAACTTCGCAGGCGGAACTGGCGGGGCTGCGAGATTGCGACCGAACGTCAGGCGCGCGTGTCAAGGCTTGCTGGCACGGCGCGTCGGATTGGCCGGCGGTGTTGCCGGCAGATCCGGACTGCGTAGGGACGGGCCGTCGATACGGATGGTGACGCAGTGATGCTGCAGGCGGTCGAGCAATGCGTCGACCAGGGGCTTTTTGTCGAACAGCGCATACCAGTCCGGCAGGTCGAGGTTGGTGGTGATGATCGTCGAGACGCGGCTGTAGCGTTGATCCATCAGGCGGAAGAAGGCGTTGGTTTGTTCCGGCTTGATCGTTAAACCGAGCTTCCTTCTTGCTCTTACTATAAATTGGCGGAATTCCGGGCAAAACTGCGCCGGGCTGTCTCAAAACGTAGCCATGTAATCACGCGCTTGTTACTTGTACCGCGCGGCCGGATCGATTCCCATACACCGATGTATATCGAAGCCGTCCCGAACCGGAACTCCCCGCCCGCCATCCTGCTGCGCGAGAGCTACCGCGCGGGCGGCAAGGTGCGTAAACGCACGCTGTGCAACCTCTCCGGCTGGTCGCCCGCCCATGTCGAGGGCCTGCGCGGCGTGCTCAAGGGTGGCACCGTCATCCCCGCCGAGCACGACGCCTTCACCGTCACCCGCAGCCTGCCGCACGGCCATGTCGCCGCTGCGCTGGGTACGGCACGTAAAATTGGCCTCGAGCGCATCCTCGGCCCCGACGGCGACCGCTGCCGCGATCTCGTTTTGGCTATGCTGGTCGGCCGCGTCCTCGATCCCGTCTCCAAGCTCGCCACGGCCCGGACGTTGTCGCCCGCCACGGCGTCCTCCAGCCTCGGCGAAGCGCTTGGCCTCGGCGCGGTCGGTGATGCCGAACTTTATGCCGCGCTCGACTGGCTGCTGGAGCGCCAGGCCGCGATCGAGACCGCATTGGCCGGGCGCCACCTCCAGAACGGCACCCTGGTGCTCTACGACGTCTCGTCGAGCTACATGGAGGGACGCTGCTGTCCGCTGGCCAAGCGTGGCTACAGCCGTGATGGCAGGAAGGGCACGCTGCAAATCGTCTACGGCCTGCTGTGTGCCCCCGATGGCTGCCCTCCTCTGCCATTCCACCTGCTACGCAGGCGGAACCTTGGGCAGCGTCGCCCGTCGCCATTGAGGTGTTCGAGGGCAACACCGGCGATCCGAGCACCCTGGCGCCACAGATCGACAAACTCAAGCAGCGCTTCGGCCTGACGCATGTGGTCCTCGTCGGCGACCGCGGCATGATCAGGCCGCGGAGCGGACTGATGTGCCGGGAGGCGTCAGCCGCACTCACCGAGGCGCGCATCAGCGCGGACATCAAATCCGCTGGCCTGGACTGGATCACCGCGCTGCGCGGACCGGCGATCAAGGAACTGCTGGACAGTGGCGTGATCCAGATGTCGCTGTTCGACCAGCGCGACATGGCGTCCATCACGTCACCGGATTATCCCGGCGAGCGGCTGGTGGTCTGCCGCAATGCCGATCTCGCCGCCGAGCGCGCCCGCAAGCGCGAAGAGCTGTTGACGGCCACCGAGAAGGACCTCGCCGCCATCAAGGCCAGGGTCGAACGCAAGCGCGATCCGCTGCGCGGCACCGCCGAGATCGCGCTGGCCGTCGGCGCGGTGCTCAACACCCACAACATGAAAAAGCATTTCGATCTGGCGATCAGCGACGACGCTTTCAGCTTCGCCCGCAAGCGTGCCGAGATCGCCGCCGAGGCGGCCACCGACGGGCTTTATGTCGTGCGCACCAGCCTGGCCGAGGCGACGCTGGACGATGCCGATACGGTGCGTAGCTACAAGTCCCTGAGCCGGGTGGATATCGACCAGTCATGGCGGCTCTCAAGAATCAAGGGTTGCGTGGTTGGTAGTCCTCCCGGGCGGCGGCAATCGGCGCCAAGGCGGCGGCGTTGCCCGGATCGTCTTCAGATTGGCAATCGTGGCAGCGTCGGCGGTGACCAACGTC
>NZ_NHRY01000130.1 GCF_002937115.1 Rhodopila globiformis
GCCCCGCCCTCCCATCATCCTCTCCATCCACCCGCGAGCACGGCGCACGGGCGCCGCGAAGGAGTTCGGCTATGTTCGACACCCCACGCATCTTCCGTCGATCGGACCCCGACTTCCCGACCACGCCGGCCATTCAACGTCGCCTCATCGACGCAGGCCGGGTGGAAGGGGAGGGGCCGCTTGCGTCCCCGCCCAATGGCGCCCGGCGCTGTCGTCTCTGCGGTTGCAACATAAACGGTGATCACGAGGCGGACCGGACGATCCCGGCCTGCGGGTCTTGCAAGTCGCGCCCTGACCCGCGGGCATCTGCCGGACCCCAGTCAACACGCGCCTTCACCGACGCGGAGCGCTCCCTGATCAGCAAGGTCCACGGCTACATGCCGCGGATGCAGCTCCTGGGCATCCTGAATGACAGGCTGCGGAGCGATCTTGGGCCAGACGTCCAACCCTACACAATCGAGCAGATCCACGCGGGGATAGCGGCCCTGCCTGGATCCAAACCTGGCGGGCAACACGGTTGGGGTAGTCTGCGCAAACTGCTCGCACAGGCACAGCGCGCCGGCATGCTCGATCGGATCAACGATCAGATCATCAACGACTTCGCTGTCGTCTTCTCGCTCTCTCCGAAACATCTGATGCGGCTCAAGGACGTCCTCCTCGCGCCGGCGGAGGACTAACAAATGAAACGTTCTGTGATCCGCCGCGACGAGATGATCGGCGCGACGCTCAACCTCGGCGGCACACCGATCAGCCTGGACGACTACGCGACCACGGGGCTGCTCGCGGCTGCCATCGCTCCGCGGGGGATGGGCAAGACCAGCGCAGGCTTGCTCATGGCAGAGCAGCTCTCCGCCCAAGGGTGGGTCAGCGTCCTGGTAGACCCCGAGAACGAGCTTGAGTCGCTTTACGGCGACGCCGTATCCGACCCCGACGCGCTACGCGACGCGCTCGAAGCCCGCGACCGCCCCATCATCGTCGTCAACGCGAAGGACGCCGGCGAATTCGTCCCGTTCGGGGAAGCCATCCTCGACGCCGCCGACCAGCACAGGAAGCCGATCTTCGCGATGATCGACGAGGGCCAGCTCTTCAGCGGGAGCCGACGCCGCAGGAACGGGATGGGGGAAGCGGCCGACATCATCAACGAGTTCGCCGAGCGCGGTCGCAAGCGGGCCCTCGACCTTTTCATCACGGCCCTGCGGTACACGGGGACGCTGCAGCGCACGCTGTTCGCCAACAAGAACCTCACGCTGATCGGCCTACAGGAAGATCCGACGGCGTGGTCGGCGCTGGCGCCGCAATTCAAGGCGTCGCGGATCGAGTTCGCGGACTTGAACGCCCTCGCCCCCGGCGAATTCATGTGCCTGAGCCGGCGCGGAGTCGAGAAGGTCAGAATGCCGATGGCCGCCGCGCTGAAAGCGGTCGCGCCTAAAGCCAAGCCGGTCGCGAAGACGCTGCCGGCGACCTTCAATCAATGGACCAGGGCGATGAGCGCCATTCCGACCGAACGTTTGGTGGAGCTCAGCGAGGATGTGGTCGGCGTCCTCAGTACCGTAGCGGAACTATCGCCGCAGCAGATCCTCGCGGGCCAAGCCGCCCTCCAGGACGAGCTGGAGGCACGCACATGACCCGAAGCGCCCTCGAACGACCAGACGCGAGCTGGAAGCGCTTCGTGGTCGAGCACGGCCACAGGGCCAGCGCGCATGACCTCGCCTTCATCCTGCAGCGACCGGTCGAGGAAATCAGCCGGCTCCGGGCCACGGGTGCCTGCTCGAAAGGAGCGGGACGGAAGAACTTCATGGCGCTGTTCCAGCTCTGGCATGGCCGAGAACCGGAGGAGTCTGACTGGCCGCCACCCCGGAAAGTCAGATGCGGTGAATACGAGTGGCAGGCACCGGAACTCGCCCTCCTCGCCAGCTTGGTGGGTCGCCTCGGCAAGACCGAGATCGCCCAGACCCTCACGGCGCACCTGCAGCTTCTGACCAACGATCCGGCGGCTTGCCGTAGCGCAGGCGCCGTGCAGAACGCGATAAGCCGGATCGGGATGCAGTCGGCCGACGTTGTCGGCGGCATCACGACGGCCGACGCCGGCAAGGAGATCGGCTCGCTCGCGATCGTCAACCAGGCGATCCACAAGGGCGACCTGCGGCCTATGCGGGTCGGGCGCCGTTGGGTCATCCCTCACGATGCCTGGACGGCCTGGAAGGGCCGCCGGGTCTTTCCGCCGGACGGTTACGTTCCGTTGGCCACGCTGAAGAAGCAACTCTCGATCCGGAGTGACAAGCTGTCGGAATTCGCGCGGATGGGGCACGTTCCGACCGCGATACGCTGCAATCCCTATGGGACCGGCCTGCCGTCGACGCAATTCGGCACCTGGTATATCGCACCGGAGGTCGCCAGCGGGCTGATCGCCGACCGACACGCCGGCCAACCCATGCCGTGGCACGGCAAGCCCATCGGCGACAATCTGCGCGTGACATATCGGCTATGGCAGTCGCGCCAGCACCCGGCGAGATGCAGGACCTGCACGGACATCTGGGGGCAAAGAGGGGCGCCCAAGACGTTCGAGGATTACGCGGAGCGCTATCCTCCGCTCGCCCACGGCGCGAAGCGCCATCTGACGTTGCCTTGGAACCCCGGTCTCCTGGTTGCGGAAGTTGCCCAAAAGGCCGGCTGCTCTGTGGCCCAGGTCAGACGCGCTATAGAGAACGGAACGCTCAGCGCCACGACTCAGGGACGTACAACGTTCGTCACAAGGACCGATGCGACACGCTGGATCAGCCGCGGCACCCCCGCCGGTGACACCCAGAAATCCTGGATCTCGCTGGAGACCGCGCAGCAACGCTACCTGTTCACGAGCCGCGATCTCAAAGGCTTCATGGCCAGCGGCGCGCTCAAGTCGAAGACCGGCACGCATGGGGCCATGCGCGGCATCGTCTACGTGTCGAAGGCACAGTGCGCCAAACTCCGCGAGGAGATCGGTTTCACCGAACAGGAGGCCGCGCGGCGCGCGAAGATCACGGTCGCGCAGCTCCAGGACGCGCTGCGAGGCGTCGACTGGCGCGGAACAGGCGCCATCCCGCTCGCCACAGTTCAGGCGGTCATCAAGCGCCTGCACGCCAGTCCGGGATACTCGATTGCGGAAGCCGCCCGCGCCATCGGCAAAGACGCGGCATGGGTGGAGGACAGGATCAGGGACGGCACAGTGCGCCCCCTCCGCACCAGGCACGCCCCTGGCCGCCTCTATCTTTCGGAGCCGATGATCCAGCGCTTGCGGACGGAAGTCATCGCGCCGCGTGCCCAGACCGTGCCGCAAGTGGGCTGGCTCCGCCTCGGTGGCGCCGCCCTCGAAGCAGGAGTCACGGCGGCCACCATCATCAAATGGGCCACCGCCGGTGAGCTCGAGCGCACCCGAGGCCCAAACGGCTGGCGCTATGCCCACGACGCGGTGCGAACACGGGCCCAAGCCTACTGGCAGACCAGCCGCTTTCACCGGGCGACGCCGCCCGTATGGCTGAGGTCGGCGACCGTGACCTGACGGCGGACGCGGCATTGGCGCCGCAAGATGCCCGGCTCCGGTCGAGTCCCTCGTTGATCACTTAAAACATAGGAGCACCATCATGAGGCGCTGCACCCGGCCATCCAAACTCGAACAAACCGAAGAAGCCATCCGGCGAGCCGGCAGCATCGGCGCGCTCGAACGCCTGGCCCGGATCGGCGGAGCACCGGAACAACGCGCAGCCTTCTGGCAACCATTCTGCAAGCTGCCAAGCGCGCAAGGGCTGGACGCCGGCGTTGAGGAACTGAAGCGCATCATTCGCTCGAACGAGCACACAGCCACGAAGCGCGACACTCGGCCTGCGTCGAGCCCGCGTCATGCATGACACGGTTCCACCGTCAGCGGATCCCCTCACGCCCTGCATGTTTTGCGGTCAACCCGCGCACGTCGAGATCCATGAGGTCTGGGACCATGAATGGATGTTCGAGACGTGCTGCGAAGGACTGCACGAACAGCTTGCCCTCGAAATGGCGGAAGACCCCGAGTGGGCAAGGCGGTTCCTGCGCGCGCTCGATCTCGAGGTTCTTTGCGGCTGCAAGCTGCGACGCGTGACAGATGACGGAGCTTGCGGCCTCATTCTCGATTGGTCTCTCGAAATCGGGGAGATCGACCGCGCGTCTGCGAAACAATTCATCGCTCGACATCATGCTCATTGCCGGGTGCCCGTTACCTGGCGCTTTCATACCGGAATCTATAACGGCCGCACCCTGCTGGGCGTAGCCGTCGTTGGAAATCCCGTTGCCCCGGCGCTGAACGGCCGCGGCATCCTCGAGGTCAACAGGCTTTGCATCCGTCGCGACACTGCCGCCGCGCTGCGCTGGAATGCGGCTTCCATGCTCTATGGCTGGTGCGCAAGGGAAGCGGCGCGGCAGGGGTGGCGGGAGATCATTACATATACACGTGCCGATGAGCCGGGAACCTCGTTGCGGGCGGCTGGCTGGAAAACAGAATGCCGGGTGAGGGGCCGTGGCTGGCACAGCGCACGCCGCGCACGTTCGAACACGAACAGCTGGATCGACAAGGTTCGCTGGGCCAGAGACCTGGTCCCGACGGCGCAGGCCGGTCGCACCCCACTTCCCGCCCGCAGCGATGATCGAAGCATCCCTCGCGGCGAGCTCTCCGACCTTTCGACAGCCTGGTGGAAGGGCTGACGCCGCCGACCGTTCATCGCCGCCGCGAGCATCCGGGATCGCACAGACGCACCATCGTCATGGTAGCGCCGCGCGCGCCGCAAGCGGTGCACCGCACGGCGACCAAAGCGAATTCCAGCAGAGCCAACTCGCCATGCTTGCGCAACAGTCGCTCGGCCGGCAGCACGCCACGATGGGCGCAGGTGTTGCAAGTCAACAGCCTTAGCCAGCCTGGCGGTGTCTCGCGGATGCTGCCCACCCGAGGCTGACGATTGGGGTCCTTTCCGCCCATAAGAGAACATAAAAGGAACGCTGGCTCCGAGTCGAGACCACAGGAGCCGAGGCGGGCTACCGCGTTGCCGGCCGGGCGCCGCAAGGGTCGCGCCTGGCAGCGCGCCCGGTTTTGCCGGCTGCGCCCTTGCCCCGCCGCGGCGGGACGCGGGGCGGGAGGGCGTTCCCAGGAAATTGGAGAAACCCAATGCGACTCCACTTCGAATTGGCGCTCGTCCAGCGCCTGCTCGCCCACGCCAAGAACGCGCCGGAGCACCGCCCGACCTTCGATCAGATGTGCGACGGCCAGTTTCGCCGAGACGGCAAGACCTTCGATTTCGACGGGTCCAGCGCCGCCTTCCCGACATCCGAGGACGTCGATTCGGCGAAAATTCCCGCAGGGCTCTGGCTGGTCGGTGATCGCGGCCTCTACCTGATGTCGAACGGAGCGCCGCCGCTCCTCCTGAGCGGCAGCAGCTGCAGCCACGTCGTTGCCTATGCCGCTGAATGCGATCCGCGCAATCCGGGCGGCTGGTGGGACGTCAAGCGCACCGCCTTTGGCGGCGATGACGGCACCGTCTTCCTGGAAGCGTCCTTCATCGAAGGGCTCATCGCACGCGGCCGCGTGGAGAGCGTGTGCCTCGACGTCACGCCCGAGCGTGTGGAAGCCGTCACGCCCCGGATGACAGTGGGGAGGGCATAACATGACCAGCCCCCAAGCCCTGACCGAACTGCGCGAGATCCGCCACTTCCACCTGTTCGCCGGGCTCGGCGGCGGCGCCCGTGGCTTCAACCGCGGCACCGCTCGTGTCGGCAACATGCAGGCGGTCTTCCGCTGCATCGGCGGAATCGACGTCTCTCAGGCGGCGATCAAGGATTTCGGCCGCCTGGCCGGCGTGCCAGGCACCGTGCTGGATCTGTTCGATGCGGATCAGTACGCCGCCTTCCACGGCGAGGCGCCACCCCCAGGCTGGCGTCCCGCCACCCCGGAAGACATCCACGCCGCCGCCGGCGGCGAACGGCCGCACATCGTCTTCCTGTCAGCACCGTGCAAAGGCTTCTCCGGACTGCTGTCGGAGACGCTCAGCCTCACCGACAAATATCAGGCCCTGAACCGCCTGACGCTGCGCGGCATGTGGCTGACGCTGGAGGCGTTCCAGGATGACCCGCCCGAGCTGATCATCTTCGAAAACGTGCCGCGCATCGCCCGCCGCGGCCGTGCGCTTCTGGATCGCATTGGCGCCCTCCTCCGGCACTACAGCTACGCCGTTGCCGAGACGACCCATGACTGCGGCGAGTTGGGAGGCTTGGCCCAGACGCGGAAGCGCTTCCTTCTTGTCGCGCGCCACCAGGCCAAGGTGGCGCCGTTCCTGTACGAACCGCCCAAGCGTTCCCTTCGCGGCGTCGGGGACGTCCTCGGCCGGATGCCCCTTCCAGGCGACGTTGAGCGCGGAGGGCCGATGCACCGCGTCCCGCTGCTGCAATGGCAGACGTGGGTGCGGCTGGCTTTCGTCGAGGCCGGATCCGACTGGCGCTCCCTTAAGCGCCTACGGGTCGAGGACGGGCAACTCGCCGATTTTCGGCTGGCACCGGATGTGGACTGGCGCAACGGAACCCTTGGCGTGCAGGCGTGGGAAGACCCAGCCGGGACGGTCACCGGCAATGCCCGACCAGGTGCCGGCGCCTTCAGCGTCGCCGATCCGCGACGAGCCTACGGCGTCGCCGCTTTCGGTCAGTATGGGATCAAGCGCTGGGATGAGACCTCCCAGACCGTGATCGGCAAGGCCGCCGTCGGGGCAGGGCATTTCGGCGTGGCGGATCCCAGACACGATGGCCCGGCCAAATTCAGCAACGTCTATCGCGTCATCGATTGGAACAAGCACGCATCAGCCGTCACCAGCAGCCGAGATGTTGCCATCGCCGATCCACGCCAGCAGGAGTCAATGTTCCACAACGCCTACAAGCTGGTTTCATGGAGTGGCGCATCCCAGGCTATCACCGGCCAGCACGCGCCCAGCAACGGCGCGATGTGCGTTGCCGATCCGCGGCCCAACCTACATCGCGAGAAGGGCGATGACTGGGCCGGGGCAGGGCTTTATGGCGTTGTGTCATGGGAGGGACGCGCCGGCGCAGTCAGCAGCGCCGCCGGCTATGACAACGGCCGTTGGAGCGTTGCGGACCCCCGAAAGGCCCATGCCGCAGAAGACGACACCCCACCTCGCCTCCCGTCCGCCCAGGACCGCCTGGTGGCCGTCATCCGCAGCCAGGACGGCACCTGGCACCGTCCCTTCACGACCTTCGAGCTCGCGGCGCTGCAAAGCCTCGTGGACCCCGAGGAGCAGCTCGAACTGGAAGGCCTCTCGGATGCCGAATGGCGCGAACGGATCGGCAATGCCGTGCCGCCAGACGCGGCAATGGCAATCGCGGATACGATGGGGAAGACACTGTTGCTCGCCTGGTCCGGCGAGAGGTTCATGCTGTCCGCGCTGCCGATCTGGGTCCGGCCAATTGGTGTCGCCATGAGCCTCGATCAGCCCTAGTTAATGGGGGGGCGACATCATGAAACGAAACCTTAACGCTAACCGCGTCTAGGTTTGGGTTGATGCAGGCGTCGTCGAACGTTCGTTCGCAACGCGTTCTTTACGTCCTTGTCGGTCACGCCCAGGTCAAACCATTCCGGGTCGAAGTGGCCGCCGCACCAACGTTTGGTCTCGGCATACTCTTGGTCGCTCGGGTCGGCCATGATCGCAAGAAAGTTCTCGTAGCCGCTGACGCCACCAACGTCCTCGGGCGGACGAGCGCGCGCGCCGGCGACGCAAGTAGCAAGCCTGGGCGCGGCGTCGAGCGCGACGGACTTCTCGATTTCAACAATATGCCGCCAGTTGTCACCGAAATCGTAGATGTAGATGAACGCGACGCCAGGTTCGTTTCCGAAATCGCTGAGACGCACCTCCCTTTCGTCGAACAGACGCGGAGAGTCCGCGAAGCCGCCTTCGTCCCCATGCTCGGGGTCGCCGTAGCGTAGGCCGCCGATCCGATATTCGTGCAGGTGCGAGTTCCACCAGTTGAACGCGGCCTGGATTGCAAGATGGAGTTCGCCGAGGTGCCACGACAATGGCACGACAAGCCTACGCCAGACCGGAGGATCAATCTCGGCCAGGGCAACGCGGATCTGCAGGGCGTTCGGCTCACTGTAGCGCATGCGCGTCAGTGGAACGACGCCCGTCGACGACGTCAACTGGCAACCATTTGCGGCCGCAGTAGCGCAGTTTGTCCGCAGGCACTCCCCTCGCTGAATGCCCTGTGGCGTCGACATCTGGAGCGGGATGGCGCTTCGCGATAATCGAAGGTCCAGCAACTCGGGAAAGATTGGGGTGCCGAGATATTCCTGAAAAACGAGGATTACGGAAAGCGGAGTGAGACGCGCTTACCGCGCCATGGCCGGGCCGGGGCAAGGGGCTCGGCGCTACGCGCCGGCCCGGCTCAAGCCGGCTTCGCCCTTGCCCCGGCCGGACCAGGCCGCGGGTTGGGGGAGGGGTGATCAACAAGTCCATGAAGAGGACGACACCCCATGGCCCATTTCTCCAAACGCCACGCCGCCGGCGATAACGCACCGCGCGACCACTATGCCGAGGTAACGGCACAGATCATCGCCGCTCTCAAAGCGGGCACGCCACCCTGGCGGCGACCCTGGGACGTCGGCAAGGCGGGCGGCCCGATGATGCCGCACAACGCGGCGACCGGCGCCCGATACCGCGGCATCAACACGATCATGCTCGGCATGTCACCACTGGCGTTCATCAGCGGCGATCCACGCTGGGCAACATACAAACAGGCCGCCGATCGCGGCTGGCAAGTTCGCAAGGGATCGCGCGGCACACCCGGCTTCTTCTACAAGAAGATCGAGGTGGAAGACCGAACCGGCGCAAGCGACGATGGCCGAAAGGTCGTCCCGGTGCTTCGCTCGTTCACGCTTTTCAACGGTTCTCAGATCGACGGGATACCTCCCTACATCGCACCGGGCGTCGAAGAAGCGCCCTGGCGGGAGCCGGAATCCGCCGCGACGATCGCGCGCAACAGCAAGGCCGTCATCCGCGTCGGCGGCGACCGCGCATTCTTCTCACCGTCGACCGACCACATCCAGATGCCTCCCACATGCGCGTTCCGCTCGCCCGCGGCCTACGCGAGTGTCCTGCTTCACGAGCTCGGTCACTGGACCGGAACGAAGGACCGGCTCGACCGCGACCTGACCGGCAATTTCGGCTCCCAGGATTACTCGAGGGAGGAGCTCCGGGTTGAGCTTGCTCAAGTTATGATCTGTGCCGAGCTGGGCATCGACGATTGCGATTTCACGAACGGTGCGGCCTACATCGCTGAGTGGCTCAGCAAGCTGCGCGACGACAAGAAGGAGATATTCCGCGCAGCCTCCGATGCGCAGCGCATCGCAGATTACCTGCTCGCTTTCCATCCCGATCACGCCGCGCGCACTGAAGCACCACCCTCCGACGGGGAATCGGAGATCACCGAGCCGTCCCCACCATCTCTTGAACCCGCATATGCAGAGGCAGCGTGATGCGCGCCGCTCCAAGATGGGAGATGTCCCCGTTAGCAGCTGAAGCCGGCCAAGAGGCCACACTGCAGATCGTCGATCAGGAGGATGGTCCCGACGGACGCACGGTCTGCATTATTCCCGGCAACCTGAGTCGCCGATTGGCGGATGGTGAGTTCGTCCGGCTTCTCGATGAGCAGGACATTGCCAATGCCGCGATGATCATGCTGCTGCCTCGGTTGCGGAGCACGATGTCCAACCTGGTCGAATGGGCTTCGCGCACCGGCGGGCGGGACGCTTCGTGCTGGCGCTCCGCCGAAACACTGCTGCTGATGCCTGGGAAAGCGCGAGCTGCTGTCGCCGCCGCCAACGCGGGAGCACGGCCATGAATTACATCGCCCGCCTGCAAGACGAGTTGGCCAGTGTAAACGCAGCGCTCGTGGCCAAGGCAGACGCTATTCAAGAGTTCCGTGTCCATCTCGCTGGCGACAAGTTCGCGGGCTTTGAAACAGATGGCGGCCGCAAAGACTGGATCGCGGTTGCCGATGTGAACGCATGGCTGGCCCGGATTGCGGCGGCGGGAGCATGAGCGGTGACCGCGCTTACAACCCTGCGGGTGATTACGCTCCCTCAACGCCGGGACGTCGATGGTCCTGGTCCGAGTATCTGGGTCACGGCGATCCGGGCCAGCAGAGCCGCTCCGCCGCGCGACGACCCTGATCCTTCCTTCGCTGCGGAGCTGCCACTGCGCGCCGGGCGAGGCAAGGGTCCGCTGCCATAAAGCAGCGGCCCGGCTTCGCCGGCTGCGCCCTGGCCACGTCCGCCACGCAGCGGCCTTCCGGACAGGTCTTCAGAGAGAAGATCGAGGAAGGAAGTCAGCACAATGCCCGACACACAAAGGGCCTCAGCGGATGAGCTGAGGGCCACCATCGAACAGGCGCTCGCCCAACACAGCGGTTCCCTCGAGCGTTTTCGGCACTGGGCGAAGCGCATCATCTACACGCCGGGTGTCGCTGACATGGCCGAGATCTGCTGCGCCTACTGGCTGATCGATCTGGTGGCCTCGCATCAGGTCAATCCGAGCGTCAGGGCAGAAGAGTTCCAGGTCTGGACGCTGACGGTCGCTGCTGATCGCACCGCGCTCGCGGTCGGCGATGATGGCAACGGCCACGGAGTCGCACGGCAGGTCATCGAGTTCACCGACTTTCCGCTCAATGAAATCAAGCTCTACCTCGACCAGGGCACCCTGATGCTGCCCGGCGAATACTGACCGCGCGGCTCGCCTGACCGGCCGCCCGACCCGCGCGACCAACCCCACCAACAAAGCCGCCTGCCGCCCGCGCCACAAGCGCGCCCGCGGTCGCGCGCGCATGCAAGGAGACCTCGCCATGCCCGACGCCGCGCAATACACGTTCGGCCTGTTCGACAGCACCGCGCTCGGCTGGACGCTCGACACGCCCAAGGCCGGCGCCGCCGAACCACTGCACCACGACAACACAGATGCCGTTCCCGTTTCCCCGAGCGCTGCCACGACCGTTCCCGGGAAGAATTTTTATTTGGACTCGGATCGCGCGCTTGCGCGCGGCTGGCCCACCCGCGCCCGCGACAACATTGCGGCCATCCGGCTCTCGAAAGAGCTGCATGAGTCCGGCCGCGCCGCCTCGGCCGACGAACAGGCGCAGCTGCTTCGCTTCATCGGCTTCGGGGCTACGGACCTTGCCCAAAATTGCTTCCCGCTGCCCGGCGTGGACGCCTTCCGGCCCGGCTGGGAGGAGATCGGCGGTGACCTCGCGGCCGTCACGACGCCGGCGGAATACGCTGCTCTGCAGCGGGCGACGCAATACGCCCACTACACCCCGGAGCCGGTGATCCGCAGCCTTTGGCGCGCTGCCCAGCATCTCGGGTTCAACGGCGGGCGCGTCCTCGAGCCAGGTATGGGAACGGGCCTGTTCTTCGCCCTGCTGCCGGAAGTCCTGCGCGAAGCCACCCGCCTGACTGGGGTGGAATATGACCCCATCACCGCCCGCATCGCGGCCCTGATCCATCCCGAGGCCCGTGTGCGTTGCGAGGATTACACCCGCAGCACCCTCGGCGGGGGCTTCGATCTCGCCATCGGCAACCCGCCTTTCGCGGACCGCATTGTCCGCGCGGACCCGTCGACCGCCGCCCTTGGTCTGCGCCTGCACGACTACTTCATCGCCCGATCCATAAGCCGGCTGCGGCCAGGCGGCATCGCCCTCTTCGTCACCAGCACCGGGACGATGGACAAGGCAACGACAACCGCCCGCGAGCATATCGCCAGCCTGGCTGACCTGGTCGGCGCCGTGCGCCTGCCGGAAGGCACGATGCGTGCGACCGCCGGGACCGAGGTGGTTATTGACGTTTTGGTGTTTCAACGCCGGGCGGAGGGACAGGCAACCTCTGGCGCGCAATGGATGAACCTCAGCGAACTTGTTCTGGAGGACAGCGAGACCGGGGGCGAGGAGTGCGACGAGTACCTGCCGGCTGACGACCTGCCGGACGAACGCGGTTCCGCGCCCCGGCGTCACGAGCGGAAGGGCGTCATCGCGATCAACGAGTATTTCGCCGACCATCCCGAAATGGTGCTCGGAACGCACGGCCAGCGTCGCGGCATCTACGGACCGGGTTTCTCCTACACGTGCCGGCCGGTTGCTGATGGCCCGTCGATCGAGACTCAGCTCGACAAGGCCCTGGGCCGCCTGCCCGCCGCCATCCTCCCGGCCGCCCCTTCCGGCAGCCATAATGACCCCGACGACGAGCTGGTGACCGTCCGCCCCGGCACTGCTGCCGACGGGGCCACCATCAAGGAAGGTTCCTTCCTGATCGGCCAGGGCGGACGCCTCTCGCAGATCCTGGGCGGGATTGCTGTCCCGGTCTCGATCAAGGACGGCCGCAGCGGGGAGGGGATCAGCAGCAAGGCCGCCAAGATCATCCGTGGCCTGCTGCCGATCCGTGACGCCATCCGCGACGTGCTGCGCGCCCAGGCGACGGGCCGCCCCTGGGCGCAGGCGCAGGTCAAGCTCCGCTGCGCCTATTCCGGGTTCATCCGCTACCACGGACCGATCAACCACACCGTCGTCACCACGCTGACCGACGCCGAGACCGGCGAAGAACGCGAGGTGCATCGCCGCCCCAACCTGGCGCCGTTCGCGGATGATCCGGATTGCTGGCTGGTCGCCAGCATTGAGGACTACGACCTCGAAAGCGGGCTGGCCCGCATGGGACCGGTCTTCCGCGAACGGGTCATCGCCCCGCCGACCACCCCGCTCATCACCTCCGCGGCGGACGCGCTCGCCGTCACCCTCAACGAGGTTGGCCATGTCGACCTCGACCGTCTCGCCGAGCTTTTGGAACGCGACCCCGACGCGGCCCTGCAACAGCTCGGAACGGCGGTATTCCGCAACCCAATGACCCAAGCGTGGGAAACGGCCGACGCCTACCTCTCCGGCGCGGTGCGAACCAAGCTGGAAGCGGCCGAAGCCGCCGCCACCTTGGATCGGCAATTCGAGCGGAACGTCCTGGCTCTGCGGGACTGCCAGCCGAAGGACGTGCCACCCTCCGGTATCACCGCCCGCCTCGGCGCGCCGTGGATTCCGACCGACGTGATCGAGGCGTTCGCCAGCGACATGATGGGCGGTGAGGTCAAGATCCTCCACACCGAAGAGATCGCAACCTGGTCGGTCGACGGCCGCGCATTCATCGGCAATGCCGCCGGCACGTCCGAATGGGGCACATCGCGGCGTCATGCCGGACAGCTTCTCCATGACGCGCTGAATAGCGCCACACCGCAAGTCTTCGATGTCGAGATCGTCGATGGCAGCGAACGGCGTGTCCTCAACGTCGAAGCAACCGAGGCAGCCAAGGAGAAGCTGGTCAAGATCAAGACCGCCTTCACACGATGGGTCTGGACGGACCCCGATCGCGCCGATCGCCTCGCGCGCATCTACAATACTCGTTTCAACAACCTGGTGCCGCGTCACTTCGACGGCAGCCACCTGACATTGCCAGGAGCCAGCAGCATCCTCCGGCTCTACGGACACCAGAAGCGGGTGATCTGGCGCATCATCAGCGCCGGGACCACCTACATGGCGCACACCGTGGGCGCCGGAAAGACGTTCTCGATCGCCGCGGCGGTCATGGAACAGAAGCGCCTCGGCCTGATAACCAAAGCGATGCTGGTTGTGCCCGGCCACTGCCTGGCTCAGGCGTCGCGCGAGTTCCTCCAGCTTTATCCGACCGCCCGCATCCTGGTCGCCGACGAGACCAACTTCACCAAGGACAAGCGGTCCCGGTTCCTGGCACGCGCGGCCACGGCGAACTGGGACGCGATCATCATCACCCACTCGGCCTTCCGCTTCATCGCGGTGCCCGCTGACTATGAACAAACCGTGATCACCCGGCAGATCGAGGCCTACGAGGCACTGAAGCTGCGCGCTGACGGTGACGACCGCACGACACGCAAGCGCCTCGAGGCGATGAAGGAGAAGCTGACCGAGCGGCTGGAAGCCATCAAGGACCGGCGCGACGACATGGTCACGATCGAGGAGATCGGCATCGACCAGGTGATCGTCGACGAGGCGCAGGAATTTCGAAAACTCTCGTTCGCCACCAACCGCGTCAATCTGAAGGGCGTCGATCCGGACGGCTCGCAGCGGGCATGGGATTTGTACGTCAAGACCCGCTTCATCGCGGAGCGGAATCCGCGGCGCGCGCTGATCCAGGCCTCGGGCACACCGATCACCAACACACTCGGCGAGATGTTCACCCTGCTGCGGTTCCAGAACGAGGACACGCTGGGGGATCGCGGCGTCCACGAGTTCGACGCCTGGGCGTCCGCCTTTGGCGACACGCGCACCGAGCTGGAATTGCAGCCCTCCGGCACTTACAAACCGGTCGAACGCTTCAGCCAGTTCGTCAATGTCCCCGAGCTGATAGATATGTTCCGCGCCTGCGCGGACGTGGTGCTGAAGGACGATCTGCGCGGCTACCTGCGCCTGCCCAGCATCCGCGGCGGCGCACGCCAGCTGATCACCGCCGACGCCAGCGACGCATTCCGCGACTATCAGACCGTCCTGGCAGACAGGATCAGCGAGATCGAAGCACGGACGCGACGCGTGCAGAAGGGCGACGACATTCTCCTGTCGGTCATCACCGACGGCCGCCATGCCGCGATCGACATGCGCCTCATCTGGCCGGGCAATGACAATGAGCCAGACAACAAACTCAACAAGCTGATCGCCAACGTCCATCGCATCTGGGGCGAGACGAGGCAACATACGTTCAATCGACCTGACGGCACGCCCTTTCCGATCCCCGGGGCCGGGCAGATGATCTTCAGCGATCTTGGCACGATCAGCGTCGAGTCCAAACGCGGCTTCTCCGCCTATCGCTGGATCAAGCAGGAGCTGCTCCGGCTCGGCATTCCCGCATCGGAAATCGCGTTCATGCAGGACTTCAAGCGATCGGCCGACAAGCAGCGGCTGTTCAACGACTTCAATGCCGGGCGTGTGCGTATCCTGATCGGCTCGTCGGAGACCATGGGCACTGGCGTCAACGTGCAACTTCGCCTGAAAGCCCTGCACCATCTCGATGTGCCCTGGTTGCCATCGCAGATCGAACAGCGAGAAGGCCGGATCGAACGCCAGGGCAATCAGCACGACGAAATCGAGATCTATGCGTACGCCACGCTCGGCTCGATGGACGCCACGATGTGGCAGAACAACGAGCGCAAGGCCCGCTTCATCGCCGCGGCGCTCTCTGGCGACCGCAGCATCCGCACCATCGACGACATCGGCGAGGCCGCCAACCAGTTTGCCCTGGCCAAGGCCATCGCGTCTGGGGATGCACGGCTCATGCAGAAGGCCGGACTAGAAGGGGAGGTGGCCCGCCTGCAGCGTCAGCGCGACGCCCACTTCGACGACCAACTCAACGTCCGCCGTCAGATCCAGAACGCCGTCCACGACCGGAACGCCGCCGAGCGCCGGATCGCCGGCGTCCAACAGGATATCGAACGACGGACCAGCACACGCGGCGACGCCTTCGCGCTGAATTGGGAAGGACGCATCGTCACTGAGCGCCGGACCGCCGGCGCACTCATCCTGTCCAAGCTCAGGCTCGCGGAGCGTGCCGGCAAGAAAGGGGAACTGCCGCTCGGCTCAATCGGCGGCTTTGAGCTGCGCTGTGACGTCGGCTGCGGCTATTTCCGCGAGACCGAAGCGAGCCTGGTGTTGCTCCGCTCGGACTATGACCAGGAAATCCGGATCGAAGCGGACCTGACGCAGACCGGACTGATCGCTCGGATCGAACACATCCTGGAGCATTTCGAGGCGGACATGCAGGAGCAGGAACGCCGGGCCCGCGACGCCGCACAGCGTCTCGCCGGTTACGAGCAACGCGCCGGCCAGGCGTTTGCGTTGCAAGGCGAACTCGACGCCAAGCTGGCGCAGCTGGAGGCGCTGGAAGCCGATCTTGCCCAGACGGGCAAGGATCAGACCAGCAAGGCAGACGCCGGAAAACTCGCCGCCTGAGTCCACCGCCTCTCCGGAGGCCCCATTCACCGATGGAGGTTATCATGCCGGTCGTCTTCGACACCGGGGCGCTTTTGCGCCCGCGGTTCCTGGCTCACGAGTTCACTGCGACAAAGTGGGACAGCAGCGAGGTCAAAGCGAAGTTCGCGAACGATCTCTGCCGCTTCATGGCTGCCGACTTCAAGGAGTCCCTGTTCACCAAGGCGCTCTATCAGCGACTCTCGATGTGCTGGGGCCACATCGCCCATTATAACCGCGAAGGATTCTTCGGAGAGTTCTTCCGCAGCCTGCGCGGCAGAATCGACTTCCTTGAACAGACTCTCGCCTGGCGCTGCTTCGGCGATCCCGAATACACCTACTCCGACGTCGAAGCGGCCGTGAATGCACGGCTTGGCAGCTGCGATCTACTCGTGGCCTATCGCGCCCTTCGCGCGGCCGAGGTGGAGAACGCCGAACGCGAAATGCTTCGGCACCTGCAGCAGAAATACGAGGGCGGCAACACACCTCTGATCGCGCCTACGCCAATCCTGCATCCCGGCACTCTGCCAAAGCCCACCAGTCGCAAGCCGTCGACGGACCAACAAGCCGCCCTGTTCTGAACCGAGGATGTGCCGGATCGATGCCGGCCGCCGCAAGGGTCACGCGCGCACCCGCGCGCATGCCCGGCTTCGCCGGCTTCGCCCTTGCCCCGGACCGGCACGATCCGGCCGGCGGGGAGGGTCTCCCCGAGAACAGGGGAAGACGAACCATCCAACCAGGAGCTCACCATGGCCGAACTTCGCAGCGTCGATCCGCGCACGTTGAAGCCCAATCCAAACAACCCCCGCAAGACACCGGCCCCGCAGGCGATGGACGACCAGTTGCTGGCGTCGATCACCGCGATCGGCATCATCCAGCCACCCGTCGTGCGCGAGGTCGACGGCGACCTGGTGATCAAGGCCGGCGAGCGCCGCGTGAAGGCAGCGATCCGCGCTGAAATGCCTATGATCGACGTGCTCGTGCGGGAGACCGACGACGCGCAGGCGCCGATGGAATCCCTATCGGAAAACCTCGTGCGCGCCGCGATGAACAACGTCGATATCTGGCGCGCCATCGAGCGGCTGGAGAACGAGGGCTGGAACGAGCAAGCCATCGCCGATGCGCTCGCGCTGCCGGTTCGCACGGTAAAACGCCTGAAGCTGCTGGCGCGGCTGCACCCGCCGATGCTGGACGTCATGGCGAAGGGCAGCATGCCGTCCGAGGACCAACTGCGCACCATTGCGGCAGCCAGCCTCGAGGAGCAGGCGCAGGTCTGGAAGAAGAACAAGCCGAAGAAAGGAGACGACTTCTCCTGGTACCATGTCGCCCACGCCCTCTCGAAGCGCCGCATTCCGTTCGCCGCCGCGAGGTTCGACGACGACCTGGCGCGCGCCTACGGCGTCGAGTGGCACGACGACCTGTTCGCGCCCGCCGGCGAGGATGGCCGCTACACCACCAACGTCGACGGGTTCTTCGGCGCGCAGCAGGAATGGCTGGCCAACCACCTCCCCGAAAAGGGGACGCTGCTGACGCAGAACGAGTACGGCCAGCCCGAACTGCCCAAGAAGGCCGAACGGATCTACGGCAAGCCGGGCAAGGGCGACATCACCGGCCACTACCTCGATCCGAACTCGGGCGAGGTGAAGACTGTCGCCTACCGGATGCCCGTCGCCGCGAAACCGGCGAACGCCGGCAAGGGCGCCAAAGCCGCTGCGACCCAAGGACACGATAACACCGCGGCGCCTACGGCACGCAGCCGCCCCGATGTGACCAGCCGCGGCAATGCGATGATCGGTGACCTTCGGACGGACGCGCTGCACCGCGCCCTGCAGGACAATGCCTTCAGCGACCAAACGTTGATCGGGCTCTTGCTCCTGGCACTGGCCGGCAAGAACGTCTCGGTCCAGGGGCCGAACGAGACCGGCGCCTGGGATCGCCACGCGCTCGGGGCGAAGATCGCCCAGGGCGGCGTGCTGACGTCCGACGACGGCCTGCTGCGACAGACGGCCCGCGAGATGCTGGTCTCCGTGCTGTCCTGCCGGGACAACATGAGCAACAGCGGTGTCGTCGCCTGCGTGGCGGGTGCTGCGATCGATGCCGCCGCCTACCTGCCGAACATGGCCACCGAGGAGTTCCTCGCCTGCCTGTCGCGAGCGGCGCTCGAACGCTTGGCCGCCACAGAAGGTGTTCGCGTGGAAGTGCGCGTGAAGGATACGCGCGCCCGCCTGGTCGAGCGCTTCAAGGACGGAACCTGGATCTACCCCAACAGCCGGTTCACCGCCTCGGCCGAAGCCATCGCGGATCTCGCCGGCGACGAGGCGGATGAGCCGACCGCCGAGGATGCCGACGGTGAAGGCGTTGGCTCTATAGGCGACGGCACGACCGAGCCGGACGGTGAGGACCCGACCCAGGACATGGACGAGGCCTACGCGCCTCCGGTCGCTGAGCCCACGCCGGCCTTGGCCATCGCTGCCGAGTAATACCAACGGCCCCGACCGTTGACTCGTCTGTGACTTGGAGCGACGCGGCGGTCCGTGATTCGCAGGCGTCTCCAAGACAGGGAGACAGCGATGACCGTAGCGATCACCGGCCAGGATCTCTCAGCC
>NZ_NHRY01000131.1 GCF_002937115.1 Rhodopila globiformis
GTTGTTCGCAGCGGTCACGCCAACGGACCCCGGACGGCCCGGCAAATGGTCCTTGATCCGCTCCCACTGGTCGTCGCGCAAGGCATGTCGATGCATCGGTCAGCCTCTCCAAAGCTGACTGCCTATGCATCGAAGAACCGGGGCTGCTGGAATCGGGAAGCCGCTTGTTGATCAACGATTCCGCCGCACTGTTGCAGCCCAGACTCACTCGGCTGGCTCCAATTGACGACACGCCCTAGTTTGACAAAGTCACGCTACCCGCAATGTTCCTTTCCGAACCTGAGACCACAGATCGGGCCGACCGTGCGCGCCCCCGACCAAACCGCCTGCGGCCCTTGACGTTTGAAGCACAGGCTTGAGTGACTGGCACGCCAGGCCATCCGGAACTGGGAGGGCGAAGTGAGAGCATCAATTCGTCGGGTGACCGTATGTGCCGATGACCGCTGACCGGATCAGCCGTCGATCGCATCGCCGATGCGTTCCTGGGCTTCATCGAGCGTTACGGCCGGTTCTTCCGCAGCCGCGGGCATGACAACGCGCCGGTGGCGCAGCGCTACCTGCATGGCCTCGCGCAGGCGGAGGCGGCCACGTTCGCCGCGATGGCCGCCGTGGTTGAGAACGGCTGCGCGCAGCAGTTCCAGCACTTCATCAGCCACGCGCCGTGGCGGCATGAGCCGGTCATCGACCAGATCGGCCGCGACGCCGATCGGCTGCTCGGTGGCAAGCCGGACAGCGCGCTGCTCATCGACGAGAGCAGCTTCGTCAAGCAGGGCGACCGCTCGGTTGGCGTGGCCCGGCAGTGGTGTGGGCGTCTGGGCAAGGTGGACAACTGTCAGGTGGCGGTGTTCGCGGTGCTGACCGACGGCGCGCGGCACACGCCGGTCGACATGCGGCTCTACCTGCCGCAGGGCTGGATCAAGGACCCGGCCCGCTGCGACCGGGCCGAGATCCCAATCGAGGCGCGCACGATGCGCACCAAGACGGAACTTGCGCTCGAGATGGTACGGGCGACGCGGGCGCGGGGGATGCGGTTCGGCTGGGTCGGGGTGGACGGCGGCTACGGCAAGGAGCCTGCCTTCCTGCGCGCGCTCGACGACCTGGGCGAGGTCTTCGTCGCCGATGTTCATGCCACGCAGCGGGTGTGGACCAAACCGCCGGGGCTGCACGTTCCGGCGCCGAAAGCCAAAGGACGTACGCCAGGCAAGCTGCAAGCCGCCGTGGACAACATCACGGTGGAAAAGCTGGTCGCAGGGTTCGGCGCGGATGACTGGACCCGCGGCACCCTGCGCGACAGCACGCGCGGCCCGTTGCGGGTCGACATCGCGCACCGGCGGGTCTGGGTGTGGGACGGCGAGGAAGCGGCGGCGCGGTGCTGGCATCTGGTGGTCCGCCGCGAGATAGCGGCGCCGAAGACGATCAAATACAGCCTGTCCAACGCGCCAGCCGAGACCTCGCTGCAACGCCTGGCGCAGATGCAGGGCGGGCGCTACTGGGTCGAGCGCGCCTTCGAGGATGCCAAGGGCGAATGCGGCCTGGCTGATTACCAGGCGGTGGGCTGGCGGGCCTGGCACCACCACGTCACCATGGTGATGCTGGCCATGCTGTTCATCGTCGAGCAGCGGGTGGCGCATCAGCCAGGCCTGGCGTTGCTGACACCGCGCGACATCGTCGAAATGCTGAAGGAGACGCTGCCACACAAGCCACAGGGCAAGCAGGCGTTGGTCAACCAGATCAATCAGCGTCACGCCCGCAGACGCAGTGCGATCGAGTCCCGCCACCGCGCGCAACGCAATCCTGCTGGCCGCGCGCGGTCGCCACCATGAGTGAACCTACGGCCGGAGCGGCGTTGGCGATCGGCGGCATCGCTGCGTTCGTGGCAGGTAGCATCGGTGTAGCGGAAAGACGTTGCGAGTAGCGTGACTTTGTCAAATTAGTTGCACCGGCCCGAGCCAGCCATCGGAAGCGAGTCCGTCTCAAAAAAGCAACGCCACAAATGCCCGTACAAGGGCAAAATCGCCCTTCGGGGTGTTAGATATCGTTTGGGCCCTTCCCCCTCCAGAATCGCCGGAAAATCGTTTTGACCGGCAATGACGCGGATGCGGCCAAATCTGGTGACACCTGAGGATGCTTACCGCGGCTGGATCACCGTCTTCGAGCCGGACTGGCCGGAGGACGGGACGCTTCGCTGGCGGCCTGGGTCAGGAGCGTCGCCACCTCCTCCGCGGGCAGCGGCGGATCAACAATCTTAATCCCCGCCGCAAGCAGCGCGCGTGCAGCCGCCACGCGGAACGCCTCGGAGCCATGCACCGCGGCGGATAGCCAGCCGTGTCGCTGAGCGCATGCGACCATCAGCGCAATCGCGTTGCTGTCGGGCTCGCCGAGCGCCACGACCTCATCACGGCGGTCAATGATCTGCGTGCCGGTGCGGAGCGTCAGCACCAGTGCTGCGTCCGCCGCCCGCCACTCGACCTTGACGATATGGATCCCGACGCTCTCCGGCACCCACGCCAGATCGGCGGCATGTCGAACCTGGCGTGCCATCCAGCGCTGCCGCTCGGTGTCGGCAGGCAGGGCAGGATCGGTACAACGAATGCCGAACGAATCATCGCGTAGTGATGGCCGCGGCTGCGTCTGGTCCTGACGCGCTAAGGTGGCCCCCGAAAACTGGACAGGGTGTTAAGAGAGAGTCTTCCCTTGGAACGGCGGTTGAGCCGGAGGTGAGACTTGTCGACGACACGGAAGAAACACAACGCGGAGTTCAAGGCGAAAGTGGCGCTGGCGGCGATCCGGGAGGATGGCACAG
>NZ_NHRY01000132.1 GCF_002937115.1 Rhodopila globiformis
GCCTGCACCTGATCACCGGCATCCGGCGCAATATGCGCAACCAGCTGATGCCGCTGGTCGACAAGCGTATGCTGCGAGGGCGCTTCGTCATCGAGACCGTGTTCGACATCCTCAAATGCCAGATGGGCCTTGAGCATTCACGTCACAGATCGCCCATCAATGCCATGGTCCATATCCTGTCCTGTCTCGTCGCTTACGCCTACAGACCCGGCAAGCCGTCCATCTTGCGCAAAGGCAAAAAGCTCGAGGCTTATCCATAGTTCGGGTTAGTTACATCCGGCGCAAACCTGTGCGCCCGGAGTGAACGCAAACGTCCATGATACCCCTCTCGCCTTCGGCGCAGCGCGCCATGTTCGCGTTCGTCTGCTTCGTCTGGGGCACCACCTGGCTGGCGATGAAGATCGGCATTGCCACCGTCTCGCCCGGCGTGTTCGCCGGCCTGCGCTGGAGCCTGACTGGGGCCATCCTGCTGTCGGTCCGCCGCCTTCGTGGCGAGCGGGTCATGCCGCCACCGCGACTGTGGCCGCGGCTGGTCTTCGTTTCAATCGTGCTGATCTCGCTGAACCAGGTGATCCAGCTTTACGGGCTGAAATACATCACCGCCGGGTTGGCCGCGGTGATCAGCTCAGCGCTGACGCCGCTGGCGCTGCTGGTGTTCACCGTCGCGCTGGGGCAGGAACGGTTCAGCCCCCGCCGGCTGGGCGCCATCCTGCTGGGCATCGTCGGCGTGCTGATGCTGTTCGGCCCGGATGCCATGGCCGGCACGCTGGATACGTGGCGGATCATCGGCGCGGCCGGTGTGGCAGTGGGGACGCTGTGCTACGCGCTCGGCACGGTGCTGGCGCGGCCGATGATGCGCACGCTGGAGCCGGTGCAGCTCGCCGGCCTGACCAATCTGGCTGGCGGGCTGATCATGCTGCTGGTGGCGTTGGCGGTCGAGCCGGGGGCGTGGGCGTCGATGCGGCTGCACTGGGGATGGCCGGCGTTCCTGGGCTGGCTGTACCTGCTGGTGCCCGGCGCGCTGATGGCCACGACGATGTATCTCCTGCTGGTGCGCGACTGGGGCGCCAGCCGCACGGGGATGTACGCGTTCATTTCGCCCATCGTCGCCGTCATCATAGGCTGCACCCTGTTCAACGAGCCGCTCGACTGGGGCGAGGCCGTCGGCATGGCGCTGATGCTGGTCGGCGCCTTCCTGGCGCTGCGCCCGGGCGCGGCGACACCTGTGCCGGCCGCGGTGAAGCCGGTGCGGTCGCCGGCGGAATAGCGGTCACGCGCCCGCCGATGCCCGGAAGGTGCGCGGCGCCGGCCTTGCGAAATTCCCGCCGGCCGCCTATCGCCCCTGACAAACGCGGAGGGCAGGCAAATGATCCGGATACTGAAGCACGGCGCGACCGAGGCCGAGAAAACCGAGGCCGATCGCAAGGTCCGCCAGACGGTGGAGTCGATCCTGGAGGACATCGCGGCCCGCGGCGACGCCGCCGTGCGGGACCTGTCGGCGAAGTTCGACAAGTGGCAGCCGGCGTCGTTCCGGCTTTCCCCGGACGAGATCCGTTCGCTGATCGACAGCCTGCCCGAGCAGGTGATCACCGACATCAAATTCGCCCAGGCACAGATCCGGAACTTCGCCCGGGCGCAGAAGGACGCGCTGCGTGATATCGAGGTCGAAACGATGCCGGGCGTCCGGCTGGGTCATAAGAACATCCCGGTCGCCAGCGTCGGCTGCTATGTGCCCGGCGGGCGGTATCCGATGGTGGCGTCGGCGCACATGTCGGTGCTGACCGCCAAGGTCGCCGGGGTGAAGCGCGTCGCCGCCTGCACGCCGCCGCTGAACGGCGAGCCGCCCGCCGCCACAGTCGCGGCGATGGCGCTGGCCGGCGCGGATGAGATCTACCTGTTGGGCGGCATCCAGGCGGTCGCCGCGATGGGCTTGGGAACAGAAACGATCGCGCCGGTGGACATGCTGGTCGGGCCGGGGAACGCCTATGTCGCCGAGGCCAAGCGGCAGTTGTTCGGCCGCGTTGGCATCGACCTGCTGGCGGGGCCGACCGAAACGCTGATCATTGCGGATGATACGGCGGATGCGGAGATGTGCGCGACCGACCTGCTGGGCCAGGCCGAGCACGGGCCAACCTCCCCGGCGGTGCTGCTGACGACGTCGGCACGAATCGCCGAGGGCATTGCGGCCGAGATCGAACGGCAACTCGCGGTGCTGCCGACGGCCGACATCGCAAGCGTGGCGTGGCGCGACCACGGCCAGGTGATCCTGTGCGACACGGCCGCGGAGATGCTGGCCGAGGCGGACCGCATCGCCTCCGAGCATGTGCAGGTGCTGACTCGTGATCCGCGATGGTTCCTGGACCGGATGACGAATTACGGCTCGCTGTTCCTGGGCAAGGAAACGAACGTCGCGTATGGCGACAAGGTCATCGGCACCAACCACACGCTGCCGACGAAGCGGGCAGCTCGTTACACAGGCGGACTGTGGGTCGGCAAGTTCCTGAAAACGGTCACCTACCAGCAAGTCTCCCCCGAAGCCACCGCAATGATCGGCGAATATTGTTCCCGCCTGTGCGCAATTGAGAATTTTGCCGGACATAAGGAACAGGCCGACCTGCGGGTGCGGCGCTACGGGGGAAGGAACGCGTAAGTCCGGGAACTCCGGCCGCATAGGTGAAGGGGTGGTGGGAGGGCGACTGCAAGTTCGTTATTCTTTTGTCGTAAGCGACCATGGCCGTTCCATCTCCGTCATGGCTTGGCGTGTCCCGGCCATCTGCGCTTCGACGGCTGGGGGTGGATGGCCGGGACACGCCCGGCCATGACGGAGATGGAACGGACCCGGCGCCAACGGCGGCGGGTCCTCGGTGGTCGCCCCAGCCTTGACGCCCACGCCGATCGGCCGACACTGCTCCGGATCGCGCAATGGGGGGAAGCAGCATGACCGACGTCAAAATCCTCGCCACCGGCTTCGGTTTTCCGGAAGGGCCCGTTGTCTGCCAGGACGGCGCCATCATCCTGACCGAGATCCGCAACAACCAACTGTCCCACGTCGCCCCCGACGGCACCACCAGCGTGTTCTCCCGTTGCGGCGGCGGACCAAACGGGTTGGCCTTCGGACCGGACGGCGCGCTCTATCTGTGCAACAACGGCGGCAGCCGCTACGTCGAGGGCCACTCGATGGGCATCGCCCCACATCCGGACTACAAGTTCGGCTACGTCCAGCGGATCGACGCCCGCACCGGCGAGGCGAAGACCCTCTACACCGAGGCAGCCGGCCACAAGCTCTCGGCGCCGAACGACATCGTGTTCGACGTGCATGGCGGCTTCTACTTCACCGACCTGGGCAAGCGCCTCGCCCGCCACCGCGACCATGGCGGCGTGTATTATGCCTTGCCGGATGGCTCGAAGATCGTCGAGATCGCCTACCCGGTGCTCAGCCCGAACGGCTGCGGCCTGTCGCCGGACGGCCGGACGCTCTACGTCGCCGACACCGAAGGCGCCCGCCTGTGGGCCTTCGACATCGAGGCGCCCGGCGTGCTGCGCAAGCCGCCGCCGCACGTGCCGCACAGCGGCCGGATCATCGCCGGCCTGCCCGGCAGCGCGCGGTTCGACAGCATGGCGGTGCTGGCCAACGGCAACGTCGCGGTGGCCACGCTGAACACAGGGTACATCACGGAAATTTCCCCCGATGGCGAGATCGTGCGCGAGGTGAAGATGCCGGACATCTACCCGACCAACATCTGCTTCGGCGGCCCCGGCATGCGCACCGCCTATGTCACCTTGTCAGACAGCGGCCAGCTTGGCACCATGGAATGGCCCACACCCGGACTGAAGCTGAATTTTGGGTGATGGCTGCGGAACCATCTCTTTCCGCCAGCGTTTGTTAGCTTCCCGGTTATCGAGGAGGTTTATATGGATACCAATCGCGTAGAAGGCACGGCTCGGGACTTGGGCGGCCGCGCGCAGGAAGCGGTCGGCAATCTGACGGGCGATGCCAAGACCCAGGCGCAGGGGCTGTACAACCAGGCCTCCGGCCAGGCGCAGCAGGCGGCGGGGCAGCTCAGCGACGTGATCAAGTCGCAGCCGATTGTCTCGGCGCTGATCGCCGTGGCCGTCGGCTACGTGCTCGGCCGCCTGACGTCCTGAGGCGTTCCCGTACCGTAAGGGGGGCAGGCTTGCCCCCCTTTTTTTGTTCCGCTTCCATCCAAGCACGCGAGGCCGCCGATGCCGCCAGCCGTCCAGAAGTCACGTGTCCGAGAGGGATCGCCGCAACCGCTGGGCGCCACCTGGGATGGCCTGGGGGTCAATTTCGCGTTGTTCTCGGCCAACGCCGCGAAGGTCGAGCTATGCCTGTTCGATGACGATGGCAAAAAGGAACTGGAACGTATCGAACTGCCGGAATACACCAACGAGGTCTGGCACGGCTACCTGCCCGATGCCCGGCCCGGCACCGTCTACGGCTACCGCGTGCATGGCCCGTACGAGCCCGAGGCCGGCCATCGCTTCAATCCCAGCAAGCTGGTGCTGGACCCGTACGCCAAGGCCCATGTCGGCAGCCTGCAATGGGATCCGGCGGTATTCGGCTACACCCTGGGCGCTGAGGGCGACGACCTGACCTTCGACAAGCGCGACAGCGCCCGCTTCATGCCGAAGGCGCGCGTGATCGACCCGGCCTTCACCTGGGGTCGCGAACGCGCGCCATCAATTCCGTGGGACCGGACGATCGTCTACGAGACGCATGTCCGCGGCTACACCATGCTGCATCCGGCGGTGCCCGACCGCCTGCGCGGCACCTATTCCGGCCTCGGCCGCAAGGAGGTGGTGGACTACATCCGCTCGCTCGGTGTTACGTCAATCGAATTATTGCCGATCCACGCGTTCGTCAACGACAGCTACCTGCTGGACAAGGGGCTGACCAACTACTGGGGCTACAACAGCATCGGCTTCTTCGCCCCAGATCCGCGGTATTCCGCAATTCCCGCCTTCGTTTTCTCGGAATTCAAGGAGATGGTGGCGCGCCTGCACGACGCCGGGCTGGAAGTCATCCTGGATGTCGTGTACAACCACACCGCGGAAGGCAACGAACGCGGCCCGACACTGTCATTCCGCGGTATCGACAACCTGTCGTACTACCGGCTGCTGCCGGACCAGCCGCGCTACTACATCAACGACACCGGCACCGGCAACACCCTGAACATGAGCCATGCGCGCGTCGTGCAAATGGTCACCGACAGCCTGCGCTACTGGGCGCAGGAGATGCACGTCGACGGATTCCGCTTCGACCTGGGCACGATCCTGGCGCGCGAGGCGAACGGATTCAACGAAGCACACGGTTTTCTTCAAAGCTGCCTGCAGGACCCGGTGCTGGCCACCACCAAGCTGATCGCCGAGCCCTGGGACATCGGCCCGGGCGGCTACCAGGTCGGCGGCTTCCCCCCCGGCTGGGCCGAGTGGAACGATAAATTCCGTGATACCGTCAGGGCCTATTGGAAAGGCGACCTGGGCAAGCAGGCCGACATGGCGACCAGGCTGTCGGCCTCGGCCGATTGCTTCGCCCGGCGCGGCCGCAAGTCTTGGGCCAGCGTCAACTTCATCACCGCCCACGACGGTTTCACCCTGAACGACCTGGTATCCTACGACGAAAAGCACAACGAGGCGAACGGCGAGGACAACCGCGACGGCCATTCCGACAATCATTCCTGGAACTTCGGCATCGAGGGCGCGACGGACGATCCCGAGATCGCTACGGCACGCGAACGCCAGAAGCGCAACCTGCTGGCGACCCTGTTGCTGGCGCAGGGCACGCCGATGCTGCTGGCAGGCGACGAATTCGGCCGCACCCAGCAAGGCAACAACAACGCCTATTGCCAGGACAACGAGATCAGCTGGGTGAACTGGAACTTCGGCGAGAAGGAGGTCGAGCTTGCGGAATTCGTCCGCAAGGCGATCGTCCTGCGGCAATCCTTCCCGATCCTGCGGCGCTCGCGTTTCCTGACCGGAGAATACAATCCCGATCTGGATGTCCGCGACGTCCGCTGGTTGTCGCCGACAGGCCAGGACATCGAGGGGGAGCAGTGGGAGGACGCCCATGCCCGCTGCTTTGGCATGCTGCTGGACGGGCGGGCGCAGGCCACCGGCATCAAGGCGCCGGCGCTGGACGCCACCGTGCTGCTGGTGCTGAACGCCTATCATGACGTGGTGACCTTCATGCTGCCCGAGGTCGTCGGCGGCACCATCTGGCGGCGCCTGCTGGATACGAATATTCCCGACGACAACAGCCACGCTTCATTCCGCACCGGCGACGGCTACGAGGTGACCGGGCGGTCGCTCGTGCTGTTCGCGCTGGAGCCGGAGAGCCAGCGCTCGGTGGCGCTGCGGCGGGCGGTCGAGGCGTTCCGCCAGATGGCCGAGCAGCCGATCCCGATGGCGGCGGCGGAAAGCGGGCCGGAGGCGGAGCGGGCGATGTCCTCGTAGCGGATCGCGCCGGGGCGCTTCGGCCGGACCGTGACACCGGCAACACGGCCGACGGCGCCACAGGCGTTGAAATAGCGGCAGTCGTGACTGCTTCGTCATGCCAGGCGTCCACGCCTTCTTCTGTCGGCGCTGTAAGACGGGCGGTATCGTCCGTGACGCGGCAGCGGAAATTCACGCGGCTGGCATAAGCGATCGTCGCGGGTGCCGGACCGCCAAACCGGCAAGTTTGATCTCCAACTGAGTGGTAGGCCGCCGGGCCTTTGCGTATAGTCAAGCGTCGGGCGCTGCGTGTTGATGCCGCAACCGGAATCACGCCCGGCCAGGGTTCTGTTGTGCGATGAAGATTGATAGTCGTGTCAAAGCATTGGGTAATTGATTGCAATCGCATGACAGAAGTCTGATCGATTAACGCGTCCGTGATGCTGCAACTGCGCCGCGACGCTCTATAGTATTTGTGTGCTTCGGGTGCGTCTTCTGAACGAGATGCAGAAGCCTTTCTCCCTGCCCGGGCGCGATGTCGCAACACTGTATTTAACCTGTGCGACAGATTTCATCACAGTTGGGGCACGTATCATGTCAGAAACGACAAAGACCGCCGAGGCAACCCGGAAGGCTTCGGACACCGCGACGCGGGCTGGCCATGCCACGGTCGAAGCCGCTGGCAAGGCGACCAGGGACACGATAGGTGAAACCGCCAGGGCCATGGAAAATGGCGCGGACAACGCCAGACACGCTGCCCATACAGTGACCGACTCCATGGCCGAGACCGCCGACGCGGCGACCACGATCTCCTCCAAGGTGGCCGAGCAGGGCCGCGAGGCGATGCTGATGGCCGCCCGTACCGCCGCCGGCGTCGGCGGCCGCGTCGCCGACATCAGCTTCGGCCGCGGCCACCGGCTGCTGAACTCGACGGCGACGGCGATGGACATCTATCGCGATGCCTCGGAACGCTCGGCCGAGCAGGTGCAAGCGCTGTTCTCCAGCTACATGTCGCTGGGGCGCGGCCTGCAGCAGATGCAGCACGCATGGTTCGAAATGGTCGACCACAGCCTGGAGCACGCGGCGCACAAGCCGCAGGACCTGCTGCGCTGCCGGAACCTGATCGAACTCGCCGAGGTGCAGCGCGACCTTTATCTCGACAGCCTTACCTATGCGGTCGAGACCGGCAGCCGCCTGCTGGCGCTTGCCGGCCGCACAGCGCAGGAAGCGGCGCGCCCGCTGCAGAACGGCCGTCATTGACGCGGCTGCCACCCTGCGTCCGGCTGTCGGATCCGCCGGTCCCGCCAGGCGAGCCACCAGTAACGCCTGATCCGGAGGATCCGCCGCCCATCGAGGAGCCGCCGCAGCCGATACCGATTCCGCCGGAGCCGCCGCCGGAACCGCTGCGGGCGGCGCCGTTCCGGCGGCCCCGCGGGGGCGGATCGACGGCCTACAGGCACTGACCCGGCGGCGGCTGGTACAGCGTTGGCGCGATGGGGCGGCTCGCCCACGGACGCTGGTATGGCGAGGTGGGGGTACGGCCATGACGACAGGGTGACGACCACGCCCTGTTACTCCCCCCTTTAAGTTGGCGCTTGTGCGGACGAGCCCGGCGATGACGAAGCGGCAACCGCCTGGCCGCCGGCACGCCGGATCAGTCCAGCTTCTTCAGCATCTGCACGATGCCGCCCATGCACATGTCGTCCCAGTCTTCCTCGTCGTAGCCGGCCTGGGCATAGAACCCGGCGGCCTCCGGCGTCGCGTAGACGACGGCCTTGCGGCATCCCAGGTTCTTCACGAACTCCTCGGCCCGCTGCAGCATCACCCGGCCGTGGCCGCCGCCCTGGTGGGCCGGATCGATCGCCACCAGACGCAGCGCCGCGGCGGCGTTGTGCAGGTCGTCCACCTGGATGGCGCCAATCGGTTCATCGTCGCGCCACAGCAGCAAGGGATGGATGCCGGGGCGGTCATCCTGCTCAGGCCGGGGGAGGTGGAAGACTTTCCGCCGGATGCCGTGCCAGGCCTGCCAGTCCTTCGCGCATTGCGGCCGGTCCAGCCGGTAATAATGTTGTTCGCGCGGCGTGCTGGACGACATTGTCTATCCTGGTTTCCTCATATCCGTCATTCGCTGCGGACATGGCGGCACAATACCGCCGGACGCGGCAAAACGCCACACAAAGTCGCTCGCTGGCGCCTGGGCGGGATTTCTGATCCACTTGCGCATCATTAACGGAGTCACGCGCCATGGCGGTGGTTATCACGGTCGCCCAGCAGAAAGGCGGCACCGGCAAGACGACGCTGGCGGCCAACCTTGGGGCGGCCCTGGCGGCGACGCGGCGGGTGGCGCTGCTCGATATCGACCCGCAGCACAGCCTGACCCGCTGGCACGCGCTGCGCCCCGCCGATGCCGCGAAGCTGACCTTCTCCGACGTCTCCGGTTGGCGCGTCCGCGGCGAGCTGGATCGCCTAACCGCGGCACACGACGTGGTGCTGATCGACAGCCCGCCGCAGATCGACACCGATGCGCGGCTGGCGATCCGCGCGGCCGACATGGTGCTGGTGCCGGTGCAGCCCAGCCCGCCGGACGTCTGGGCCGCCGAGGGCACGCTGAAGCTGGCGGCGGACGAGAAGCGGCCGGCGGCGCTGGTGCTGAACCGCGTGCCGGCCGCGGGCAAGCTGCGGGAGACGGTGGCGGCGCAGCTTGGCGCCTCGGGCAACCGGCTGCTGGCGGCGACCATCGGCAACCGCACCGGCTTCGCCACCGCCTTCGCCGCCGGCCTGGGCATCACCGAAGCGGCCCCTCGATCAATCGCGGCAAATGAGCTACGCGCCCTGCTGACCGAATTACTGGAGATGGTTGGATGACGACTTTGTATGTGTTCCTGAAGGCGCTGCACCTGTTGGGCGCCGTACTGTGGGTCGGCGGGATGTTCTTCGCCTATGCGATCCTGCGGCCGAGCCTGACCGCGATCGAGGCGCCGCAGCGCATGCTGCTGCAGACCCAGGTGCACCACAAGTTCTTCCTGGTGGTCTGGATCGCGATGCCGATCATCCTGGCGAGCGGGTTCATCATGCTGGCGTATCGCGGCATGGCCGGCGTGCCGTGGGAGGTGCATGTCATGCTGGCGCTGGGGCTGGTGATGGCGGGCCTGTTCCTGGCGATCGTGTTCGGCCCGTGGCGCAAGTTCCGCCGCACCATCGACCGCACCCGGATGGCGGCCAGCCTGACGACGGTGCGCAACCTGATTGGCATCAACCTGATCCTGGGGCTGATCACCGTGTTCATCGCGGGCCTGATCGGGGGATGATCCCCGCCCCGCGGTAGCCGCGGCGTTGCCTCTCCCACGCACAGGCCGCACAGTGGCGGCAACCAGCAGGGGAGAGAAAACAATGGACGTCCGCCTCGACGGTCGCACGGCGATCATTACCGGCGCCAGCAAGGGCCTGGGCCTGGCCATGGCGAAGCAGTTCGCCGCCTCGGGCGCCAATGTGGCGATGCTGGCGCGAGGCGCCGCGGGGCTGGCCGAGGCGGAAGCCATCGTCTCGGACGGCGCGTCCGGCAAGGTGGCGACGTTCCCGTGCGACGTGTCGAAGGCCGACGACATCGCCCGCACCTTCGAGGCGGTAATCAAGCGCTTCGGCCAGGTCGACATCCTGGTCAACAATGCCGGCGTGTCGCGGGCAATGCCGTCCGAGCAGATCACCGACGCCATCTGGCAGGAGGACCTGGACCTGAAGCTGTTCGCCGCGATCCGCCTCAGCCGTCTGGCCTGGCCGGGGATGAGGCAGCGGCGCTGGGGCCGGATCATCAATGTGCTGAACACCGGGGCGAAGGCGCCGCGGGCCAACGGTGCGCCGACGGCGGTGTCGCGCGCCGCCGGCATGGCGCTGATGAAGGTGCTGGCCGGCGAAGGCGCGCCGCACGGCATCCTGGTCAACGGGTTGCTGGTGGGGCTGATCGACTCCGACCAGCACCGGCGGCGGCACCAGCGGGAGGGCTCGAACGCCTCCTACGAGGAATTCGCCGCGAAAATGGGCGCGGGCGTGCCGATGGGGCGCATCGGCAAGCCGGAGGAGTTCGCCGCGATGGCGTGCTTCCTGTGCAGCGACCTGGCCGGATTCACCACCGGCGCGGCGATCAACATGGACGGCGGCGCAAGCCCGGTGGTTTGATCCGCCGGTCATCCCGGTCCGGGTCGTTCCGAGGTCGACCCGCGCGGCCGCTCGGTCAGGGCAGGGGGGCAGGCCCGGGCGTGTACGGAAGAAAGGTGCGTCATCCATGATCGAGGTGAACGGTATCGCCCATGTCATCCTGACGGTCAGCCAGTGGGAGAAGGCGCACGCCTTCTATTCCGAACTGCTGCCGTTCCTGGGCATGACGAAAGTCTATGACGGCAACAATTTCCTCTATCATGTCGGCGGACGAACCGCGATCGGCATCCAGCGCTGCGCGCCGGAGCACGCGGCCGAGCGGTTCGTGCCGAACCGGATCGGCCTGCATCACGTCTGCCTGCGGGCGCGTTCACGCGACGACGTTGACGCTGCCGCCGGCAAGGTGCGGGCGATGGGGGCGTATATCGACCGTGGCCCAATGGCGGGGGACTTCGCGCCGGGCTACTACTACTTCGTCTTCGAGGATCCGGACGGCATCCGGCTGGAGGTGAACTTCGTCCCGGGCAAGGGATTGCTGGTTTCGCCGGACAATCCCCTGAGTCCCAGCGCCGATCCGAACTGGGACCAGAACCCGTCGCCGAAAACCGGAAGCTGAGAGGAACATTCCTGGTCGGTCATCGTCCGGCTTGCCCGCCTTGGCGCCAGTAAGCTCGCCGAAAATGCCGCCCTGTTGGATGGGGCAGAAGGCCCTCCGCCGTTCGCCCTGGCCACCATCGGCAGGGGATGGAGACTGGGGGCTGAGGCCGTGGCAGGCGGTGGCAGCGCTCCCGGAACCGTCCGTGCCTGCGCATTCTTCCTTGATTTTCAACACGGAGAAAGCGGAGGACCACGAAGCGCCACGGAGATCGGACCTTGCTGGCGACTCGGGACCGGACGAACCGCATCCCCGGGCTGGCGATCAAAGCGCGTCGCAGCGTCGGCAGGCGAGCCCGAAGCAGTTCATATTTGATACCTTACACCAACCGCCCGAAATCCCGACACGTCGGCACAGACGATTCCACCCGGCATGGCCAGCGCAGGCCGCATTGGCGTTAAAATAATGTGGAATGGGGCAGACAGCCTCTTCCCGTCATGGCGGCCGCAGGCCCGGCATGGCGGGAAGAGGCCGGTGCCAACGTGTCAGAATTTCGAGCGCTTGGTATTTCGCACGGTCTGCGCCGTGTCATTGGCTGACTCGTTCACACCCTTCGTGGCCCTCTGTGGTTCTTCGCGTTCTCCGTGTTAAAAATCAATCGCCAATCCAGGCTCCGCTGCTGCCCTCGACCCACCCCGGACGACACCGCCGCTCGTCGCAAGAACTCCGGGAATGGGGACGAATTCTCCGGCGGCCAATACTGGGATATCCGGGGCGGTGCGATGGTTGCCTCTTCGTCATAGCCCGGACGAGCCGGGCCATGCCGGATAGGGGATCGGCCGCCTTCCACGCCGGTTGGTGTCAGGCGCGATCCGTTCCGATGCAACCACTATCGGTCCTCGGCCGATGCCGCGTCAGAACCCGAACGACGCCTGTGCCGGACGGGGCGGCTCGACGTGAACCCCCTCCAGCGCCAGCATGCGGATCTTGGCAGCCGAGCCGCCCGGCGCTGAAAAGCCGCCGATTTTGCCGCCCGCCGCCAGCACCCGGTGGCAGGGGATGATCAGCGCCACCGGATTCCGGGCCATGGCCTGGCCGACATCACGTGCCGCCTCCGGCCCGGCGCCGAGGTCCTTCGCCAGGGCGCCATACGTCGTCGTCTGGCCCCATTTGACCCGCCGGGCCGCGGCATAGATCCGCCTGAAGAACGCGTCCTGCTCGCCGAGGTCGAGCCTGAGGCCGGAAAAGTCCGTCTCCTGGCCCTCGAAATAGCGCTGCACGGCGGCAACGGCCTCGGCCACGTCCGGCGTGGGCGCCGCGGGTTCGGCATCCGGTGCCCGGCGCCGGAGGAGACGTTCCGTCGCCGCGGCGCTGTCGGTCGGCAGCTGAAAGCGCGTGATTCCTGTGCCGTTCCAGGCAATGCCGCAGAAGCCGGCTTTCGTCTCGAACATGTGGTATCGCATGGCGCGGCCCGTCACACGGTCCCGGTATGTTGCTCAGTCCGGACATCGTAAGTTCAGGGCAAGGTTTCAACCACGTTCCTGTCCCGGATATTGCTTTCAGTCATAGCGCTTCTCCAGGCGCGCCGGCGTCTGACTGCCGGGGCCTCGCACCACCCAGGCGGCAATGACAGGGCGAGCCGCGGTGACCGCAGCCGGCGACGCCCGGTGCCGGCCCACCATGCGTAAGCGGCGCCGGCCTGTGGAAACCGGGCCCGTCGCCGATCAGGCCTGACCGGCCCGGCGCCGCCACCAGACCTGACAGGTGACGTGGATCAAGACGATCCCCAGCAGGGCGCCGGCCGAGCTGAAAAACCAGTCGGCCACCGCCGGGTGGCGACCCGGCGCAAGGTTCTGCAGCAGCTCGAGCAGGCCCGCATACATGGACATCGCTACGGCTATCCGCTTCCCCTGCCTCGGATAGCTCAACCGGAGCAAGGCGGCCGTGCCGGCATAGGCGGTCATATGCTCGACATGCCCGCCCAGGGGAGTACGCACCATGTCCTCGGCCGGCAGCAGGGAGAGGACGGCGATCAGGACAACGCAACCCCACGCACTGACGCGAAGGACGCGGGAAAACAGCCGGTCATGACTCACGTCGATCGTACCCACTACAGCAGACCGCAGGTCGGTTGGGACGCTGAGGCCCCCTGTCCTCATCGTCATGGCCCGGCTCGTCCGGGCCACCTGTTCCAGCACATGTGCCGCGATAGGTGGCCCGGACGAGCCGGGCCATGACGATGAGGGAGCGCCGTCGCCCTGTCTCAAGCGACCTGCGGCCTGCTGTAATTTGCCTTCCATTGCCAACCCACGGGGGAACCTGCCGGGTTCGCGGTCGCGGGCGGCCCGGTCCAGGTTCAATCCGGTTCGGTTCCTTCGGCTGCCGCGAACCCGGAAGCAACCGCTCGTCTTCACGCGGACGGTGCCGGATACGCGAGCGAGGCCGCCGCACGGTCCAGTCCAACCGGCGTTCGGTCAGCGGCTTCGCGAGTGGAACATCCTGCGGCAGCTTTACCACACTCGGTGGCAGCGTCCACACGCCGGACACCGGTCAGGGGTTGTGGAACGCATTGGTGATGTCGATCCGGGCCGAGCGCCGGACCCGATATTGCCGCAGGCCTCCGTCAACGGGCCACGCCGAAGCGGAAGATCGTCGTGCTGTGGAATATCTCGCCCGGCTTCAGTTCGGTCGTCGGATAATCCGGATGGTTCGGACTGTCGGGATAATGCTGCGTCTCCATCGTCACGGCATCCGTCTGGCGGTAGATGCCGCCGATGCCGGCGATCGTGGCTGTCAGGAAATTGCTCGTATAGGCCTGGATACCGGGCTGGTCCGTCAGGCACTCCAGCGTCCGTCCGCTGGCGGGATCGACAAGCCGCGCGGCGAATTGCGGCTGCGACCGGTCGCCTGTCTTGCTCAGGACCCAGTTGTGGTCGTAGCCGTGCGCCATCAGGAGTTGCTCGTTGTTGTCGCGGATATGGGCGCCGATCGGCGTTGGCTTGCGGAAGTCGAACGGTGTGCCTGCGACGGACTCGGCCGCGCCAAGCGGAATGGCGCCCGCGTCGGTCGGCAGGTAGGAATCGGCGTTGATCGTCAGCACCTGCGGATACACGCCATCCGGCGCCCCGGCGCCGGCAAGGTTGAAATAGGCATGGTTCGTCAGGTTCAGGACGGTGTCCTTGTCCGTCGTCGCCTGGTAGGTGATCGTGAACGCATTGTCGTCCGACAGCGTGTAGGTCACCGTCACCTGCAGCGTGCCCGGATACCCCTGGTCTCCGTCAGGACTGGTCAGCGTCAGCCGCGCCGACACCGCATGGCCCGAGGTCGCGGTGGGCTCGACGGTCCAGACCCGCTTGTCGAACGCCTCCAGGCCACCGTGCAGCGCATTCGGTGGGTTGTTGATCGCCAGCGTGTATTCCTTGCCGTCGAGGCTGAAACGGCCCTTGGCGATCCGGTTGGCGTAACGGCCGATCAGCGCGCCGAAATACGGGCTGGCCGAGCCCAGCTTCAGATAGTCGGCCAGCGTCGGCAGGCCCAGGATGACGTCGGCGGCATGGCCGTTCCGGTCAGGCGCCATTATCTGGGTCAGCGTGCCGCCGTAGCTCATGAACTTCACCACCACGCCGCGCCCGCTGGTCATCGTGTACAGGCTGACCGGCTTGCCGTCCCCGGTCGTCCCGAACGGCGCGCTGCCGAGCGTCGCCGCCTGTGCTTCGCTTGTTGTCATGACGGATGCCGCTATAACGGCCACGCAAGGAGTGGCCAGAACAAGTCGTCTTTTGTTGTTTGCGCGATCCGTTCCGGTCCTTGCGCCGAAGAACCGGCTTGCGCGGCCGGGTGAGCGCGGCATCGCGCGGGCGGAGCCAGGCGCGGCCGCTTGCGGCATGGCGCGACGCAGCATCTTGCCGGATGCTGTCATGGTCGCTCGTCCTCCCTATCCTGCCGCTCTGCGGGCAAGTCGCGGCTGGTGCGTTGTCTTGCAAGTTCAAGTCAGCGTTGCCCGCCCACTTTTCCGCTGTCAAGCACACAACATGCGGCGTTGTACCCGCCCGGCATGACGAAACGGCAACGACCGCCTACCGCGGCCTTGCCCGCTCTATGATCGCCCCGAAATCCACCGTCTTCGGCAGCGCGCCGAATTGATGCGCGCCGCGCTGCCCGATGCGCGAGGCGCAATAGGCGTCCGACACGAAAGCCGGCGCGTGCCTGACGAGCACGCTCGCCTGCAATCCGACCGCGAGCCGATCGACCAGATCGCGCGCCCGCTCCTCGAAATCGCTGGTTTCGCGCATGTCGTCCGTCAGCGCGGCGACATGGCGATCGTAGGATGCGTTGCCGCCCCTGGCCGCCGCCAGTTCGGCGAAGCAGGCGTCGAGCGTTTCGGGCGTGCGGCTGAGGGCGCGCAGCACGTCGAGGCACTGCACGTTGCCCGATCCTTCCCAGATCGCGTTGACCGGGCTTTCGCGGAAATGGCGCGGCATCGGCCCGTCCTCCATCACGCCCGAGCCGCCGATGCACTCCATCGCTTCGGCCGCGAGGCCCGGCGTGCGCTTGCAGATCCAGTACTTGCCGATGGCGGCGCCGATGCGGACCAGGCCGGCCTCGCGGTCATCCAGCGCGCGGGCGATGCGCATGGCCAGCGCCAGCGCCGCCTCGGTCTCGATGGCAAGATCGGCCAGCACGTTCCGCATGATCGGCTGGTCGATCAGCAGCTTGCCGAAGGCGGCACGCTGGCGGCAATGGTCGATCGCCTGCGACACCGCGGCGCGCATGATGGCCGAGGAGCCGATCATGCAGTCGAAGCGCGTCATCGCCACCATTTCGATGATGGTGGCGACGCCGCGGCCCTCCTGGCCGATCATCCAGCCCAGGGCGCCGCGCAATTCCGTTTCGCTAGTGGCGTTGGAGGCGTTGCCCATCTTCTTCTTCAGCCGCACCACCTGCAGCGGGTTCTTGGTTCCATCCGGCTTCCAGCGCGGCACCAGGAAGCAGGACAGCCCGCCCGGCGCCTGAGCCAGCACCAGGAACGCATCGCACATCGGCGCGGAGACGAAGTATTTGTGGCCGACCAGCTCGTATTCGCCGCCCGGTCCGCCGGCACCGACGGGAATGGCCCGCGTCGTATTGGCGCGCACGTCCGAGCCGCCCTGCTTCTCGGTCATCGCCATGCCGATGGTGACGCCTGTCTTCTGGTCGGCCGGGACGTTGCGCGGGTCGTAGTCCCTGGCGAAAACCTTCGGCAGCCAGTGCCGCGCGACGTCGGGCTGCTGGTTCAGGCAGGCCACGGCGGCGAAGGTCATGCTGATCGGGCAGCCGTGGCCGGGCTCGACCTGGCTGTGCATGTAGAAGCGGGCGGCGCGGGCCACATGCGCGCCCTGGCGCGGATCGGTCCAGGGCGAGGCATGCAGGCCCTCCTCGATCGCGGTCGTCATCAACTGGTGATAGCTGGGATGGAAGCGTACGAGGTCGATGCGGTGGCCGTAGCGGTCGTGCGTGTCGAATTCCGGCTGGTGGCGATTGGCCTGGACGCCGAGGTCGAGATAATCGGCCGTGCCGATGCGCGCGCCGAAATCGGCGATGTCGTTGCTGGCCCAGCCCGCGCCCTCGCGCGCCACCGCCTCGGTCAGCGGCCGATCGGCGGTGAACAGGTTGGTGCCGGCGAGTTCCAGCGGCTGGTTGATCACCTCGTGCGTGGCGGCGCCGTACGGGTCGGGCGCGGCTTGCGGCATGTCTCTCTCCTGCGGCCTGGCAGCGGCGGCCTTCAATCGTTCAGCCTGCATCATAACCCACGTCCAACAAGGCCGACATTTCCGGCGGGCGGTAAAATCAAAGGCCCGCGTGACGGAATGCCCCGTTCCGGCGCACAGGGGCGTGGCCCCATTGGCGCTAAAACAGCGGCGGCCGTTGCGGTTTCGTCATGCCGGGCGGAGGCCCGGCATCCACGCCTTGCGGTGTTGAAGCCGCGGAAAGGCGTGGATGGCGGCCCTGCGGCCGCCATGACGACACGGCAGCCGCACCGCCTGTACTCCTGTTTTAACGCCAATGGGGCGTAAGCTCGGCCAACCTTGACCATCCGGCCGGCGCCGTGAACGCTGTGCTGCCGGCGCATCGGCGGCTGCGGACATGGGGAGGAAAAGGGCTTGCAAATCTTATGCTGCACTGCAACATAGACCTCCGCTCGGCCTGCAGGCGTCAGCCGGGATTTGGTTTAACAGCGTCAGGCTCACCCCCCGGCCGCGCCTCGCCCGGCTGCCGGCAACAGGACGGATCAGATGACCTCATTCAACGGCACGGCAACCATCGGCCACGTCATGCAGGCGGCGGTGCGCAGCATCGACCGCAGCAGCATTCTCGCCCTTGCCGCCGGCCAGGTGGTCGCCCGGCGCGTCGCCCTGGGCTTCGCCGCCGCCTTCGATCCGTGGCGGGCGGATCACACCGAGTTCCATCGCATGGTGCCGGAAAAGATGGAGGCGTTCTCCTCCGCCGGCATGATCATGCTGGAGCGGTCGAGCCATGCCGGATTCACCATGACCCGCCTCGCCTCGGATCAGGTCCTGACCACCGCCAGCGCGACGATGGCGATGGCCGGCTGTGCCGACCCGCTGGCGCTGGCCGAGGCGCAGGGCCAGTTTGCGCTGGCCTGGCTCGATCGGCTGGGCTCGGCGATGGCCGCGATGGGCATGCTGGCGCTGCACGCGCACGAGGCGGCGATGGAGCCGATCCACGACGCCGTCGCCGCCAATACCGAACGGCTGTGCTGACCACGCGGCCTCAGGCCGCGGCCGCCGGTGGCGCTGGCCGGCCGCGGTTGCTGAACGCGGTCAGCAGCGCGTCGAGGAAGGCGAAGAACGCTTCGACGCCATAGCCGGCCAGGAAGGCGACCGCCAGCGGCTGCAGTCCCGCGCTGTTGTTGAAGACATTGAACAGGCTGATGATGGTGCCCACCGTCATCGCGGCAATGGTCCGCGCCGTGTTGGCATAGGACGAGGGATGGTAGGTGCGCCGCTTCACCCGGGTGGAGAAGTCGCGCAGGTTGTACGCGCAAGCGCCCAGCAGCGCATACAGCACCGGCAGCAGATAGGCCGAGATCGCGCCATAGATCGCCAGGCTGTCGGCATGGACATTCTGCGCGAACAGTCTCACGGCTTCGTATGTAGCGATCTTGCAGAACGAGTCCTTGCGCATGTTGATCAGGTCGGGCTGCAGCTCCAGCCGCTCCTGGGCATTGGCGCCCCAGGCGCCGGGCGGGTCGAGCGGGCTTTTTTCCCAGTCCGCCACGAATACATCCAGCTTCGTCGCCGTGCGCAGCATGGTGCGGATGGTCGCAGCGAAGTCCTGCAATTCGGCGATCAGCGCGGTCGCGTCCGTCGCTTTCAGCGGCGGATCGGGCGGCATGGTGGCCGGGCCGCAACCGGTTTCCACGGTGCTGCCGGGCTTCGGCGGTCCAACCTCGGCGCGCAGGTGGATTGCGAGTTCGTTGGCATGGGTGATGCCGGCCTGGATGCCCTGCGCCATGGAGGTGGTGACCGAGCTAATCCCCGAGAACACCACCACGACCAGGGCGAGCGCCACCGCCAGCATGCCATTGCGCCGCAGGTTCTGCCGGGTCTTTTCGTTCGAGATGCGCAGCGTGTCGACTGTCACCGGCGCGACCCGCGAGGCCAGCGTGGCATAGGCGGCGTAGAAGGCGACGGTGTCCGCCTCCGGCACGGTGCCGGAGGCGAGGCAGGTCCGGGCGTGGACCAGGGCGTTGATGGTGGCATCGGGGATGGCGATGCCGGCCCGGGCGGCGTAGCGCAGCAGGTCCTGCGAGTCCTCGATTGCGGCGGCCAGGTGGCTGCTGTCGAGCGTCGGCGTGATAACGAAGCCGTCCATGACGCTGTGCCCCTTCGTGCGATTGACCGGGGGCCATGCTCGCAGCGCCGGACGGCGCCTTCAGTGACGCCGATAACATTTTGCGCCGCGCTGCGGCCGTTGTCGCGCGCCTGTGATCGGACTGGCGCGGCCAGCGCCGGCCGGAATGCCAGGAATTGCCGATATGCCATAGACTCCCGGCAGGGATCTGCTCAGGCCATGCGGCGAGCAACCCCAACAACCGGAGAGGAAATCATGCAGTCGTTCGAAAAGGCGTCGCCCATCATTCTCAGTCTGCTCCGCATCGTCACCGCCTTGCTGTTCATGCAGCACGGCCTGATGAAGCTGGTTCACTTCCCCGCCCCGCAGCCGGGCGTGCCCAGCCCGCTGCCGCTGCTGCTGGTCGTCGCGGCCCTGATCGAGGTGTTTGGCGGCGCCCTTGTCGTCCTCGGCCTGCAGACCCGCGCGGCGGCCCTGATCTGCTCGGGCGAGATGGCCTTCGCGTACTTCATGGTGCACGCGCCGCGGAGCTTCTGGCCGGGGATCAACGGTGGCGATGCCGCCATCCTGTTCTGCTTCATCTTCCTCTATCTGGTGTTTGCCGGACCGGGGGCATGGAGCCTGGATGGCCGGCGTTCAGCGGTAACCGGGTCGGCGCGCCGTGCCTAGGGCGGCATGACCATATGGCAGCGGTCGTCGCCATTTTGACGCCCATACGGGCTCGCCCGGGCAATGACGATGAAGGCAGGCCGCCTGTGCGTCCCAACTTGCCTGCGGGCCGCTGTCGTTCGCTGATCGATCAGAACAGCGACATCTGGCAGGCTTCCAGCGGAGCAGCTTCGGGCAGGGCGAACCGCGTGCAGTCGAGATGCCTGTCTGTTTCGTCATAGCCGAAACGACTGGCCGCCTTGGCGAAGCGCTGCCGCAGGATATCCGCATAGGCGCCCTGTCCGGACATGCGGTGATGGAAGCGCGGATCGTTCAGTTCTCCGCCGCGGGACTGCCGGATCAGGCTGAGCACATGCCGGCCGCGGTCGGGGAAATGCGTGTGCAGCCAGTCCTCGAACATCTGCCGAAGCTCCAGCGGCAGGCGCAGCAGAATGTAGCCGGCATGCCGCGCACCTGCCGCGGCGGCAGCCTGCATGATCCTTTCCATCTCAGCATCGTTCAGCGCCGGGATCATCGGCGCGACCAGCACGCCGACGGGTACCCGCGCTTCTGCCAGTCTGGCGATCGCCTGCAGCCGCCGCGCCGGCGTCGCCGCCCGCGGCTCCATCACCCGGGCGAGCCGCGGGTCGAGGGTGGTGATCGACAGGTGTACCCGCACCAGGTTGCGCTGCGCCATCGATGTCAGGATGTCCAGGTCGCGCAGCACACCGGCGGACTTGGTGACAACGCCGACCGGGTGGTTGAAGCGGTCGAGCACCTCCAGCACCGAGCGGGTCAGCGTCAGGGTGCGTTCGATCGGCTGGTATGGATCCGTGTTCGAGCCCAGGGCGAGGGTGCGGGGCACGTAGCCGGGCTTGCGCAGCTCCTTCTCCAGCAGCTCCGCCACCTCGGGCTTGAAGACCAGCTTCGTCTCGAAATCCAGTCCTGGCGAGTAGCCCAGGTAGGCGTGCGTCGGCCGGGCGAAGCAGTAGATGCATCCGTGTTCACAGCCGCGGTACGGATTCACCGCGCGGTCGAACCCGATGTCCGGCGAGTTGTTCCAGCTGATCGCCGAACGGGTAGTGTCGGGGATCACGCTGGTTTCGAGCCGTGGCAGGGTCTCGAGGTCCGGTGCGCCGACTTCCTGTCCCAGCGTATCCCAGCCGTCGTCGAACGGCGCGGTGATCCGGGTGTCGAATCGCACGGCCGGATTCGTCACTGCGCCACGCCCAGCGACCCTGCATGTGGTCCGTGCGGGATTCCGGGCCAGGCAAGGGGCGCCGGCTGATCCCGGGCCGTTGTCGTGATCAATATGCGTCCGCATCTGCTCGCGTTCCCGAAACAGGGTGTATGTTCCCTCTGCGTTCATGATGCTTTTTGCATGGACATGCCCGGGTTGTCAAGAACATAGCATGAACTTTTGCTTAGAGGGCGGTCGTTCCGGATAAACGCTTGACAATGCCGCCCGGGCGCCCTTTTTTCCGCTTCGTCGCGTCCGATCCCATGGATTGAGCGCCGGCCCGCGGTAGGGGTGTAGCTCAATTGGCTAGAGCGCCGGTCTCCAAAACCGGAGGCTGGGGGTTCGAGACCCTCCACCCCTGCCACTTTTCCCGGGTTCCGGCCCCTCGGCTACCGAACATGGCGTCTGGTCGGCGATCATCATGAGGAATTTGTGAACGTGACCTTTAACCCGGTTAAATTCCTGCGCGAAGTGAAGAATGAGCTGGTCAAGGTGACCTGGCCGAGCCGCAGGGAAACCTTGGTGACAACCGGCCTGGTGTTCGCCATGGCCGGCATCGCCGCGCTGTTTTTCTTTGTCGTGGATCAGGTGATCGGCCTTGGGGTGCGCGCGTTGTTCAGTGTGGGTGTCTGAGGGAACAACAGGGAATGGCCAAGAACTGGTACGTCGTCCACGTCTACTCCGGGTTTGAGAAGAAGATCGCGCAGCAGATCACCGAGCAGGCGGCGCAGAAGGGCCTGGCGGACCAGTTCGAGGCGGTGCTGGTGCCGTCCGAGAACGTCGTCGAGGTCAAGCGCGGGCGGAAGGTCAGCAGCGAGCACAAGTTCTTCCCCGGCTACGTCCTGGTGAAGATGGATCTGACCGACGAAGCCTGGCACCTGGTGAAGAACACGCCGAAAGTGACCGGCTTCCTGGGCAGCAAGACCCGTCCGAGCCCGATCAGCGAGGCCGAGGCGGACCGCATCCTGAAGCAGAACCAGGAGGGCGTCGATCGTTCGCGTCCGGCGGTGATGTTCGAAGTCGGCGAGCAGGTGCGCGTGGCGGATGGTCCGTTCACCAGCTTCAATGGCACGGTCGAGGAGGTGGACGAGGAAAAAGGCCGCGTCAAGGTCAGCGTCTCGATCTTCGGCCGCTCCACGCCGGTGGAGCTGGAGTACTCCCAGGTGGAGAAGGTCTGACACCAACCCGCGGATCGTCCAACGCGCGGCCCACGAAGCCGATCGGCTTTATCCGTTCCGTGTGTGAAGACGGACTTTAGACCTGCAAGATCCGTCTCGCCGCTCCGGTGTCACGGTTGGGAGCGGGGGCCGCGGCTCCCATCGCCGGCATCGCTCCTGAGATCGATCTCCGGCGCCACGCCCGGCAATCGGCCGCGACCTCGCGCTGCCCGCGCTCACTGATACGGCTCTGTCGCGGCCGGGCCTGTGTACGGCGTGGGCGCACCCCCCGCTTCAGCCCCATCTCTACCGGCCAGACCCGCCCCACCGCCCCCGCGCCAATC
>NZ_NHRY01000133.1 GCF_002937115.1 Rhodopila globiformis
TCGAGGCCTTCATCGCCTACTTCAACCGCACCCTCGCCAAGCCGTTCAAGTGGACCATGACCGGCAAGCCGCTCGCTGCGTGAGCGGCCGTCGAAATGGGGTTCGTTCTTCCGGCGAGGTGTACTAGGATGTCGCCGAAGCGCGCCTGCGCCTCCATCCGCTTGCTGGCCATGTTCCAGTGCGCGGCGTTTTCGATCTTCACCAAGTCGGGATTGCCCCGTAGCTCGTCCCAGAGGTCGACATAATCGGCTGGGATCTGATCTTCGCTCTTGTGGTGCTGCACCGCGACGGCCAGCGGCCCGGGCACATTCGCCGGTCTCAAGGCCAGGCTGTCCTTGAGAGTCCGCCAGATCAGCCAGTCGAAACAAATTGGGAGGCCGTCGACCTTGCGGCTCGGCTCCGCGTCCACCGGCACCACGAAGTTAGCGCCACGACGGACCAGCACCCTCACCAGCTCGGCCACCAGAGCGCGCGCCTGCTCAACGCTCTCACCGGTCGCGACGGCCACGTCATCGACGACACTGCCGGCTATGTGAATACGCCGTCCGAATAGGGGCGAGCGGACCATCACCTATCCTCCAAAACCGGCGACGGCTTCAGTGACTGGGCCGTGCTCAGGAGGTGCTCGAACTTCAAGGGGCCGTCGGGATAGGCCTTGGACAGGGCGGACGGGTATAGCCGCGTACGGATGTCTGAGTAAGTCCAGCCTGGCACGCCAGGCCGCGGGCCTGTGGCGGTGACCAACTGACCGACATGGGCGGCGCTGAGTCCCAACCCATCGAGGTCCATGGTCAGCAGTTGGCGGCGCTCGTCATCCGACGGCCTGCGGAATTCCTCCATGATTGCGGCGCGGCGCTGCAGGGCCGGGTCGACCATCGACAGGCGATTCGTGCATAGGATAACGACAATACGACCGCCATATTGGCGCAGGTCGTCTACGCATTGGATCAGGGTGTTCACCGCCACCTTGTCCTCGTGATGGCTATGCTGCTGGGTGCGCGTGGCGGCGAGGCTGTCGCCCTCGTCGATGATCAGGATGGCCCGTCGCGTCTTACCCGCCGAAACCGTCACCTTCTTGAACGCTTCGGCGATCAGCGTGCCCATCTCGCCCACCATGCCACTGCCGCGCACCCGGTTGCTGAGCTTGAACAGCAGCGAGTCTTCGGCACCCCGGGCCTCGCCGACCAACCGGTTGGCCATGCACTCCGCCATGGCCGTCTTGCCGGTGCCGACATCGCCGTGAAAGATCACCAACGGATACTGTTCGGTCACGAGATCGCAGATGGCCAGCTTGCCGCCGTGATGCTGGCGGTTCCAACTCGCCAACTGGCCGATGTTCAGCAACAGCCGCAGTTGGTCGTGGACCCGGGCGTAGCGCGCGCCGAAGCCAAGCAGGGTCTTTTCCCGCCGCGAAATCGCCTCGTCAGGCAGGACAGTCTGGCTATCGAAGATCGACGTCTCACTCACGCGGCCCAATCCTTCCGCTGCATGCCATAAGCGTTGCTGGCGTAGTCCCGCCCGCCTGCCGCCTTCAGGGTACTGTGGCTGGTGTCGGCATCAGTCGACGTCCAATTGATCTTGAGCTTGTCCTTGATCGCAGCGCGGGCTGCCGCAGTGTAGGCGTCAGTATAACGCAAGATGAGCCGGAGATAGGGCTTGGCCACTTTGGGCCACATCACCCCACCAGGTCGGCTGCTGGTTAGGCTGCCAGCGTCCGTATCGACGTTGAATCGGGTGGCCTTGATCTCGACGCCATCGCTGAACAGCGTCACGTCCACATGTTCAAGGTAACCAGCCTTAGCCAGAACCTCGACGTCATGGGCGTACTGCCCGGCCTCCTCCGGCGTCCAGGCGCCAGTGCTGTCGCCGATCATCATCAGATCCGCTTTCACCAGGCGGACCACCTTTTCAATGTCGACGACCGTGTAGGTCGCGCTGGCCGAAGCGGTGCGGGTCTGGCTCATCGTTTAGGCCTCCGTCTTGAAGCGAGGGCCGAACAACTCTTTCCAGATCTCGTTGTCGTTCTCGGCCGAGGCGTAGGTGGCCGTCTCCCAGGCCCGTTCCGCAGCCGTGACGATCTCCTGACGTTCGGTCTCAGTGATGCGGCCGGCAACGTTGTTGAGGCTGCAGACCGGATCGAGGATCACCACAGGATCGGTGAAGGTGGTGAACGGCGCCACGTTCTCCGGGAAGCTGATCTGGTCCTTCATCCCCGACTGAGCGACGTAGAGCAGGAAGTTGCGGAACCGCTGCTCGATGGACCCGGCCGTCCCCTGCTGCGCTAAGACGTGAGCCATGATCAACTCGATCACGAAACTCTTCAAATGGGTGAGCCCCGCGTGGTTGCGCCACTTCTTGGCCATCCTCACCAGGGTGCGGAAGTCGGCGTCCTCGTTCTTTCGGTCACGCACGAATTTGATTTGGCAGGGCGCGCAGGTCTGCATGGCCGACCCGTCCTCAAGGTCAAACTGCCAGCCGTAACCCGGCTGGCTCTCGTCCTCGATCACCGGCACGATGTCGACGCTCAGGCCGGAGCCCACGAAGGTGACGGTCGCGGCCTTGCGCTGGATCTCGAAATCCTCGACCGACTTGGTCGGGTAGATCTTGATCAGCAGGCTGTAGATCAGGTCGTTGATCGTCTTCAGGGTGTCGTGGGTAATGTCGCGGCCGGAGATGTAGAAGACGACATCCACGTCCACTGGGTCGGTTGAGGTCCGGCGAAGGATCGTGAACTTCGCGAACGAGCCCGCCTTGACCACCTTGGTGATCTTGATCTCGCTGTGGTTGCGCACGTGCTTGCGCAGTTCGTCGATCAGGCGATCGACCTGGGCGTGGTACTCGGTGCGCTTGTCCGCCGGCAGACGCAAAACGTTGCTGTCGTAGTAGCGAAGCTGGGTATTGCTCAACGCCATCAGGCGTCCCTTTCCGTTAGCGAGCGCCGCCCCGGAACCCGGCCCAGCGCCGCGGCCGTCCTTGCATGGCCGCGCAGTTTACAGACCAGAGAAATTTCTGGCTTTCGAAAACCATATATGGTCCCAGAGGTTCACTTCAAGGGTTTCAGTTTACGAAAACTACGCTATATTGGGGTTTGTAAACTGGGGCGGCAAGGAGGTGCGGCATGATCGGACACAGACTGAAGATCGCGCGCGCCGCCGCGGGCCTTTCGCTGCGCGGTCTGGCCGATGCCATGGCCGGCCTGGTCACGGCCCAGGCCATTGGCAAGTACGAACGCGATGAGGACATGCCGGGCTCGCGGGTACTGATCGCCCTGGCTGAGGCCCTTGGCGTCACAGAGGACTATCTGCTGTCAGAGGACGAGATCGCCCTGGAAGGCGTCGACTTTCGTAAGAAAGCCAGATCGTCGGCCCGCGAAGAAGCCGCGCTGGAAGCTCAGACGATCCACATGCTTGAGCGCTATTTGGCGCTGGAGGACCTGCTGCAGCTGCGTAGCGTGGATTGGGAGCAGCCGCGCAGCGCGCCCCACCCTGTCGCCGACCTGCGGGACGCCGAGGACGCCGCGCGCTCCGTGCGTGAAGACTGGGGCCTGGGCAACGATCCCATCCCTAACCTCGCGGAGCTACTCGAGGAACGTGGGGTGAAGGTGATGTCGCTTGACCTCGACGACATCGACGGCCTGGCAGCGCGGGTGCGCCGCCGCGGCCGTGACGCGGCCCGGGTCATCGTCATCAAGCGCAGCACCTGGTCGGAGCGGAAGCGCTTCAATTTGGCTCACGAGCTTGGCCATATGTGCATGAACGTCACGGGCAAGCTCGACGAGGAAAAGGCTGCCCACCGGTTCGCCGGCGCCTTCCTGATGCCGGCCGACGTCTTGCGCGCGGAGGTCGGGGCCAGCCGCTCGTCGCTAAGCCTTGGCGAACTCGTAGCGCTTAAGGAGCGCTTCGGCGTGAGCATTCAAGCCCTGGCCTTCCGGTGCAAAGACCTCGGCATCATCAACCAAGCGGCGTTCGGCCGGCTATTCGCCGTCTTTACGGAGCGAGGATGGCGACGGGCGCCCTACGCGGAGCCGGCGACCATGAAGCCGGAGCTGGAGGAGCCGAGGCGGTTCGAACGACTCTGCTATCGGGCGCTGGCGGAGGGGGTGATCGGCGAGTCTCGAGCTGCAGAGTTGCTCGGAATAACCGCACGCGAGCTAGACGCCCGGCTTGATCAGGTAGCGGCCTAAGTCACGTGGCCGTCCTCGTGTCCGACACCTCAGTCATCATCGACCTGGACCGAGGATCACTACTTGAGGACCTGTTTCGCCTACCATTTGAGTTCGCGGTGCCAGACTTGCTCTATCGCCGCGAACTCCAAGGCGAGCTGGGCGATCACCTGTGCGCGCTCGGCCTGCGGGTCGAGGAATTGACTCCGACCGAACTCGCCCGCGCCACCGTCGTCGGACGCGAACGTAAGGTGCTGTCGGCGCCAGACACGTTTGCCTATGCCTTAGCTGAGTTGCGCGAGTGGCCGCTCCTGACCGGCGACGGCGGCTTGCGCCGGCTGTGCGAGGAGCAGCACCTCACCTTCCACGGGGTACTGTGGATCTGCGACCAGTTCGAAGAAGGTTCCTACGTTGCGCCCGACCGGCTGCACGCCAGCCTGACCACCATCTCGGCCCACCCGCGCTGTCGGCTACCCGTCAATGAAGTCGGCACGCGCCTCGCGCGTTATCTTGGCTAGGCGCGCCGACACTCCAGTCCGTATGATTGGGCTAAATCACACTCAAACCGGAAAACGGGCCTTCCGAAGGTCCGCCGTGAGCGCGAAGCGGTCACCAGCGACGCGCTAAGCAATGACGGCTTCCCACCCATTGCCGTCATTCGGATTCTGTATCGGTTACCGCCCACCGTCCTAGTTCGACTGTGTCAGTTTCCGCCTAACACATTGAAATTACGACGTTTTCTCGCAAACTAGAGCTCCCATAACCCATTGATAACATTGACTATCTTTCAGTTTTTGACACAGTAAGACTAGCAGCCTGTATTTCTACTCGGCCGCCCCACGCCCATCCATCTATTGTTGCGCCGCCCCAGTTCCGGCTCTTTCTAATCAACCCCGCTGATCCAACCGCCTCGGCTTCGAGGCGACCTGACGGGGTTCCGTGTGACGACGATCTCCCTTCGTTCGGAAGCCTTTGCCCGTGGTGCGCGCATGCTGCGCACCGCACTGGGGCCAGCAATCTCGGGCTACCTCGAAGATCCGAGAATTGTCGAGGTGATGCTCAATCCCGATGGTAGGCTGTGGATCGACCGCCTCTCCGGCGGGCTGGAAGACACCGGCGTCCACGTCGCGCCAGCGGACGCCGAGCGCATCCTGCGGCTCGTCGCGCACCATGTCGGCGTCGAGGTCCATCCAGGCTCGCCGCGCGTCTCTGCCGAACTCCCGGAAACAGGGGAACGGTTCGAGGGCCTGATCCCGCCAGTCGTCGCCGCGCCCTGCTTCGCGATCCGGCGCCCGGCCGTCGCGGTGTTCACGCTCGGCGATTACGTCGACGCCGGGATCATGTCCGTCGGCCAGGCGGATTTGCTGCGGGCTGGGGTTCTGGCCCGGAAGAACATCCTCGTCGCCGGCGGCACCTCGACCGGAAAGACGACCCTCGTCAACGCGCTCCTGGCGGAGGTCGCCAAGACCGGCGACCGCGTGGTGCTCATCGAAGACACGCGCGAGCTCCAATGCGCCGCGCCCAATCTCGTGGCCCTTCGCACCAAGGACGGGGCGGCTTCGCTGTCCGATCTCGTGCGCTCCTCGCTCCGGCTTCGTCCCGACCGAATTCCGATTGGCGAGGTGCGCGGCGCCGAGGCGCTCGATCTCCTCAAGGCCTGGGGCACCGGCCATCCCGGGGGCGTTGGCACCCTCCACGCCGGCTCCGCCATGGGCGCGCTCCGGCGGCTCGAGCAACTCATCCAGGAAGCCGTCGTCACCGTTCCGCGCGCCCTGATCGCTGAGACCATCGACCTGATCGCCGTGCTTTCAGGCCGCGGCGCCGCCCGCCGCCTCGCTGAACTCGCCGCCGTCCGAGGGCTCGGACCCAACGGCGACTACGTCCTCATCCCCGCAGGAGAACCGTAATGCTGCTCACCCGTGCTCGCCGCGCTCTCGTCACCGCCTCGGCCACCTTGTTCGTCACGCTCGCCACGGCCCCGGCCTACGCCGCCGGTACGAACATGCCGTGGGAGCAGCCGCTCACCCAGATCCTGGACTCGGTCCAGGGGCCGGTCGCCAAGGTCATTTCGGTCATCATCATCGTCATCACCGGCCTGACCCTGGCGTTCGGCGAAACCTCCGGCGGGTTCCGTCGCCTGATCCAGATCGTCTTCGGTCTGTCGATCGCCTTCGCCGCTTCGAGCTTCTTCCTGTCTTTCTTCCAGTTCGGCGGCGGGGTGCTGGTCTGATGGAACAGTCCGACGCCATCGCCGGGTTCTACGCGCCGGTCCATCGCGCCCTGACCGAGCCGATTCTCCTCGGCGGCGCGCCGCGCGCCGTTGCGATCGTCAACGGAACGCTCGCCGCGGCGATCGGCCTTGGCCTGCGACTCTGGCTGGTCGGCGCCGCGCTCTGGCTGTTCGGGCATCTCGCCGCCGTCTGGGCCGCGAAGCGCGACGCCGCCTTCGTTGACGTTGTACGCCGGCATCTGCGCTACCCCCAGCACCTGGTCGCGTGAGGGCGCGGCGATGATGAACCTCGCCGAATATCGTCGCCGCGCGCAGAGCCTCACCGACTTCCTGCCCTGGGCGGCGCTTGTGCGCGAGGGGGTCGTCCTCAACAAGGACGGCTCGTTCCAGCGCACCGCGAAGTTCCGCGGACCAGACCTCGATTCCTCGACCCCGGCGGAACTGGTCTCCATCACCTCGCGGCTCAACAACGCGTTGCGCCGCCTTGGCTCCGGCTGGGCGATCTTCATCGAGGCGCAGCGCGACTTCGCGCGCGGTTACCCGAACAGCCGCTTTCCAGACCCGGTGTCGGAATTGGTCGACGCCGAACGGCGGGCGCAATTCGAGGAGGAAGGCGCGCATTTCGAGAGCCGGTACTTTCTGACGCTGCTCTGGCTGCCGCCAGCCGACGATTCCGCGCGCGCCGAAGCGTTCCTCTACGAGAACCGCGCTCAGGCCGGTGCCGATTGGCGGGCGGCGCTCGATGGCTTCGTCGATCGTACAGATCGCGTGCTCGCGCTCATCGAGGGCTTCATGCCCGAGGCCGAGTGGCTCGATGACGGCGAAACCCTGACCTACCTCCACGCCTGCATCTCGACCCGTCGTCAGCGCGTCCGCGTGCCCGAGACGCCGATGTATCTGGACGTCATCCTCGTGGACGAGGACCTCACCGGCGGCCTCGAACCACGGCTCGGCGGCGCGCATCTGCGCACGCTGACGGTCATGGGGTTCCCGTCGCAGACCTGGCCGGGGTTGCTCGACGACCTCAACCGCCTGGCATTCCCCTATCGCTGGGCGACACGCGCCATCTGCCTCGACAAGACCGACGCGACCAAGCTCCTCGGCAAGATCCGGCGGCAATGGTTCGCCAAGCGCAAGTCGATCATGGCGATCCTCAAGGAGGTCATGACCAACGAGGCGTCGGTGCTGATGGACTCCGATGCGGCGAACAAGGCGCTCGACGCCGACGCCGCCCTGCAGGAGCTGGGCTCCGATCTGGTCGGCGAAGCCTATGTCACGGCGACCGTGACCGTTTGGGACGAAGACGCCCGCACGGCCGATGAACGGCTGCGCCTGGTGGAGAAGGCGATCCAGGGCCGCGACTTCACCTGCATGCGCGAGACGGTGAACGCCATCGAGGCGTGGCTCGGATCGCTGCCCGGTCACGTCTACGCCAACGTGCGTCAGCCGCCGATCTCGACGATGAATCTCGCCCACATGATGCCGTTCTCGGCGGTGTGGGCGGGGCCGGAACGGGATGAGCATTTCCGGGCGCCGCCGCTCTTCTTCGCGCGGACGGAAGGCGCGAACCCGTTCCGCTTCTCGCTGCATGTCGGCGATGTCGGTCACACTCTGATCGTGGGACCGACCGGCGCCGGTAAATCGGTGCTGCTGGCGTTGATGGCGCTGCAATTCCGCCGATACGCGCGCGCCCAGGTCTTCGCTTTCGATTTCGGCGGATCGATCCGCGCCGCGGCGTTGGCGATGGGCGGCGATTGGCACGATCTCGGCGGGGCGCTCGCAGATGAGGCCGTCGAAGCCGTCGCCCTCCAGCCGCTCGCGCGCGTCGATGACGCCGGCGAGCGCGCCTGGGCCGCTGAGTGGGTCGCAGCCCTGCTCGGTCGCGAGGCCGTCACCATCACGCCCGAGCTGAAGGAACACCTATGGTCCGCGCTCACCTCGCTCGCGTCCGCGCCGATCGCGGAGCGGACGATCACCGGCCTTTCCGTTCTGCTTCAGTCGAATGCGCTCAAGCAGGCCCTGCTGCCCTATACGGTTGCTGGATCCTGGGGCGGTCTCCTCGACGCCGAGACCGAGCGCCTCGGGGCGGCAGACGTTCAGGCCTTCGAAACCGAGGGCCTGATCGGCGCTGGCGCGGCGCCTGCGGTTCTCGCCTACCTCTTTCACCGCATCGAGGATCGGCTCGACGGCCGCCCGACCTTGCTCATCATCGACGAGGGCTGGCTCGCCCTCGACGATCCCGGCTTCGCCGGGCAGTTGCGCGAATGGCTGAAGACGCTGCGGAAGAAGAACGCGAGCGTCATCTTCGCCACCCAGTCGCTCGCCGATATCGACGGATCGTCGATCGCGCCGGCGATCATCGAGAGCTGCCCGACGCGGCTATTCCTGCCCAACGAGCGCGCGCTCGAACCTCAGATCGCTGCCGTCTATCGGCGCTTCGGCCTGAACGACAGGCAGATCGAAATCCTGAGTCGGGCGACGCCGAAGCGCGACTACTACTGCCAGTCGCGACGCGGGAATCGCCTGTTCGAGCTCGGGCTCTCAGAAGTCGCGCTCGCCTTCACCGCCGCGTCGTCCAAGACCGATCAGGCCACGATCTCGCGCCTCCTCGCCGAACACGGCCGCGGCGGTTTTGGCGCCGCCTGGCTGCGCGCGAAGGGCGTCGATTGGGCGGCGGACATGCTCACCCAAAATCAGGAGACCATCCCATGATCCGTCATAGGGTCCGCGTTGCACTCGCGGCAAGCGTCGCCGCGTTCGCTCTCGCCTCGATCAGCCCGCCTGCAAAGGCGCAGTGGATCGTCTTCGATCCGACCAATTACGTCCAGAACGTGCTGACCGCGGCGCGCGAACTGCAGCAGGTCAACAACGAGATCCAGGGCCTGGAGAATCAGGCCACCATGCTGATCAATCAGGCGCGCAATCTCGCGAGCCTGCCGTACTCCTCGCTCGCCACGCTCGAACAGTCGATCTCGCAGACGCAACAGCTTCTCTCTCAGGCGCAGCGCATCGCCTACAGCGTCAGCACCATCGATCAGGCGTTCACCCAAACCTATCCGCAGGCCTACTCGAGCGCGACGTCGTCGCAGCAGCTGATCGCCGACGCGCAGACGCGCTGGCAGAACGCGCGCGCCGGATTTCAGGACGCAATGCGCGTTCAGGCCGGCGTCGTGCAGAACCTCGACACCACCCGCACGCAGATCGATGCGCTGGTCTCCACCAGCCAGTCGGCGACCGGCGCGTTGCAGGCCGCGCAATCTGGCAATCAGCTCATCGCGATCCAGACCAAGCAGCTCGCCGATCTCACCGCTGTCATGGCGTCGATCGCGCGGGCGCAGAGCCTCGACGGCGCGCGGCGGATCGAGAGCCAGGCCCAGGCGCAGCAACAGCTCCAGAACTTCCTGAATTACGGCGCCGGCTATCAGGCCGGCTCCGCGCAGATGTTCCACTAATGCGAGGGCGGCTGTTCAACACCCGCGCCGTCGCTCGCGCGTCCGGGTTCCTGCTCGTTGCCTTGGCGATCGTAGCCCTTGCGGTTCGCTTCGATCGCGACGGCGCCAAGCCTCATGCGCCCGCGCCACGGCCAGCAGAGTCGACCGATCCGCTCACGGCCGAACTCGCGCGCTGCCAGTCGCTCGGCATGGCGGCGCAAAGCGACGGAGCCTGCGCGGCCGCATGGGCCGAAAATCGCCGCCGCTTCTTCACCTACCGGCCGGCCGACAGCGCCACCCCGCCCGCGGCGCATCCGACGCCGAAAACCGATGCGGAGGAGCCGTAAATCGCATGGGCGGCACGGGCGTCATCGACGGGTTCCTCGCGACTTTCACGCAGTACATCGACTCCGGCTTCGGCCTGGTGCAGGGCGATGTGCGTTGGCTCGCCAGCACGCTGATCGCGATCGACGTCACGCTTGCCGGCCTGTTCTGGGCGATGGCGCCCGATGAAGACGTTCTGGCGCGCTTGATCCGCAAGACGCTCTACATCGGCGTCTTCGCCTTCATCATCGGCAACTTCAACAATCTCGCCCAGATCATCTACAACTCGTTCTCCGGGCTCGGCCTGAAGGCCGGCAGCGGAACGATCACCGCCGCGCAGCTTCTGCAACCGGGGAGGCTCGCGCAGGTCGGCATCGACGCCGGCAAGCCGATCCTGACCTCGATCTCGGGGTTGATGGGCTTCACCAGCTTCTTCGACAATTTCATCCAGATCGCGATCCTGCTGATCGCCTGGCTGATCGTCATCATCAGCTTTTTCGTCATGGCGATTCAGGTCTTCGTCAGCCTGATCGAGTTCAAGCTGACGACGCTGGCCGGGTTCGTGCTCGTGCCGTTCGGGCTCTTCGGGCGGACCGCCTTCCTCGCCGAGAAGGTGCTCGGCAATGTCGTCTCGAGCGGCGTGAAGATCCTGGTGCTGGCCGTCATCGTCGGCATTGGCTCGACGATCTTCGGCCAGTTCACCACCGCGCTGAACAATCCGCCAACGATCTCCGACGCCCTCACCCTGATCCTGGCGGCGCTCACGCTCCTCGGTCTCACGATCTTCGGTCCCGGAATCGCCAACGGCCTGATCGCAGGCGGTCCGCAACTTGGCGCTGGCGCCGCCGTCGGCACGGGCGTCGCGGCGGCCGGGATCGGCGCCGCCGGAGTCGGTCTCGCCGCAGCGGGTGTTGGCGCTGTCGGCGCGGCGGGCGGGGCGATCGCTGGCGCGGCGCGCGGCGGCGCGTGGCTCGCGGGCGCCACAACAACGGCCTTTCGCGCCGGCGGCATGTCAAGCGTGGCGGAGGCTGCCGGCTCGGCCGCCACCAGTCCCCTGCGGCGGGCCGCAGCCGGCCTCCGGTCGAGCTTCAGCGCAGGCGGCGCCGCCGCTTCTGGCGGGTCCGCCCCGCCAGCCACGGCTGCCGCGTCGGCAGACGCTTCGGGACCACCCGCCTGGGCGCGTCGGATGCAGCGCAATCAGAGCATCAACCAAGGCGTCAGCACCGCCCAACACGCGATCCAGTCGGGCGATCACCCGTCGAGCGGCGGTGGCGTCGATCTTTCGGAGGGGGAGTGACCCATGTTTCGCCGACCGAATGTCCGTTACGGCAAGACCCCGGAACCCGAGACGCCATATCAGCGCGCCGGGCAGGTCTGGGACGAGCGGATCGGGTCGGCCCGTGTCCAGGCGAAGAATTGGCGGCTCGCCTTCTTCGGCGCGCTCGCGCTCAGTGGCGGCCTCGCTGGCGGACTCGTCTGGCAATCCGCCCGGGGAACTGTCACGCCCTGGGTCGTGCAGATCGATAAGCTCGGACAGGCGCAGGCTGTGGCGCCAGCGGCTGCCGACTACAAACCGACCGATCCCCAAATCGCCTGGCATCTCGCCCGCTTCATCACCGAAGTCCGCAGCATCCCGGCCGATCCGGTTGTGCTGAGGCAGAACTGGCTCGACGCCTACAACTACGTCACCGACAAGGGCGCGCTCGCGCTGAACGACTATGCGCGGACCAACGATCCCTTCTCGAAGGTCGGCAAGACGCAGATCGCGGTCGAGATCGCGAGCGTCATCCGAGCATCCGACGACAGCTTCCGCGTCGAATGGATCGAGCGCCGCTATGTCGATGATGCCCTGGCCACGACCGAGCGCTGGAGCGCGATCCTCACCATCGTCGTGCAAACACCGACCGACGCTGACCGCCTGAAGAAGAATCCCCTCGGCGTCTACGTCCACGCCCTCAACTGGTCAAAGGAACTCGGGTGATGCGCACTCTGCCGCTCGCAACGCTCTTGCTCGCCTCGGCGTCCCTCGGCGCGTGCTCGACCGCCTACAAGCCGCCGGTCATCTCTTATGACGAGACGCCGCATCAGGCCGTGCTGGCGCCCGACCCGCCCAAGCCGGTGCAGATCGTCGAGCTTCCCAAGCCGCTACCGCTTCCCGGTCAATTGAAGCCGTTGCCGGGCGGCAAGAACGCGCCGCCGGAACCCGCCGATCCGCATGCCCGCGTCGATCAGGCCAACGGCGCCGCACGCGTCCAGCCGACACGCGCCGGCTACATCAATGCGATCCAGGTCTATCCCTGGTCGGACGGCGCGCTCTATCAGGTGTATGCCGCGCCAGGGCAGATCACCGATGTCGCGCTGGAGCCGGGCGAGCAGCTCGTCGGTTCCGGCCCGGTGGCGGCCGGCGACACCGTGCGCTGGATCATCGGCGACACCGAGAGCGGCGCGGGCGCGGCCAAGCGTATCCATATCCTGGTCAAGCCCACGCGGCCGGATCTGACCACCAATCTCGTCATCGACACCGATCGACGGACCTATCACCTCGAACTGCGGTCGGATGAAAAGACCTATATGGCCGCGGTCTCCTGGATCTATCCGCAGGATCAGCTCATCGCGCTGCGCCAACAGAACGCCGCGGCCGATGCGGCCGCGCCCGTCGCCACCGGCGTCGACATCAGCGCGCTCAACTTCCGCTACCGCGTCGAAGGCGACAGCCCCGCCTGGCGGCCCAAGCGCGCCTTCGATGACGGCCGGCAGGTCTTCATCGAGTTCCCCAGCGGCATCGCCCAGGGCGAAATGCCGCCGCTCTGGGTGATCGGCGCCGAAGGCGACGGTCAGCTCGTGAACTATCGAGTGCGTGGCAACTACATGATCGTCGACCGGCTCTTCGCCGCCGCCGAACTCAAGCTCGGCGCCAAGCATCAGGAGATCGTGCGGATCGTTCGCACCGACGGGAGGCCGCAGTCGTGACGGACGGCTCCCCGGAAAGCAGCAGTGGCCCGCTGCGCCCGCCGCAGGAGATGCGGTTGCGATCAAGCCGCGCGCCGGTCACCCGCCTCTCGCGAAAGGTATTGCTCGGCCTTGGCGGCGTGGCCGCGCTCGGCATCGGCGGCGCCTTGTTCCTTGCGCTAAGGCCGCAACACGCGCCGACCGGGTCCGAGCTTTACAACACGAACAATCGCACGACGCCGGATGGTCTTGCCGCGCTGCCGCACGACTACACCGGTTTACCCAAACCGGTCCCGCAGCTCGGGCCGCCGCTGCCTGGGGATCTCGGCCGGCCGATCCTGAACGCGGGCGCACCAGCGCCCGCCATGCCGTCGCAAGCACCGCCCGCAGACCCCGAACAGCAGCGACGTCTTCAGGAACAGGAAGCCGCCCGCGTCAGCCATCTGTTCGCGGCCAGCAGCGGGGGCGTGGCTGGTGCGCCAGTGGCGACAGGACCGGCGGCCGGTTCAACGCCGACACCGATAGCGGTCGACGCCGCGGCTGGCGGTGGAAGCCAGGACCACAAGCTCGCCTTCCTCAACGGCGCCGTCGATCGGCGCACGACCAGCCCGGATCGCGTCCAGGCGCCTGCAAGCCCGAACATCTTGCAAGCCGGATCGATCATCGCCGCCTCACTGATCACCGGACTGCGCTCCGACCTTCCCGGCCAGGTGACCGCGCAGGTGACAGAGGACGTCTACGACAGCCCCACGGGCCACATCCTGCTCATCCCGCAAGGCTCGCGCCTGGTCGGCCAGTACGACGCCCAGGTCGCCTTCGGTCAGTCACGCGCCCTGCTCGTCTGGAACCGGCTCATCATGCCGAACGGGCGGTCGATCATCCTGGAACGGCAGCCAGGCGCCGACACCGAAGGCTATGCCGGCCTCGAGGACGAGGTCGACAATCACTGGGGCATGCTGTTCAAGGCGGCGATCCTCTCGACCCTGCTCAGCGTCGGAACGGAGGCCGGCATGAGCGGCAACAACAACGGCTCGCTCGCCGTAGCACTCCAGGAGGGCTTCTCCCAAAGCATCAACCAGACCGGCCAGCAGGTCGTCAGCCGGTCCCTGAACATCCAGCCGACCATCACCATCCGACCCGGCTTCCCGGTGCGGGTCATGGTCACCCACGACATCGTATTCCGTTAACGGAATACCAAGTCATATGCCGCGTCTGCGGCTATTCCGATTGAGGAAGATCGAAGGGCCACAAGACCATGACGATCATCGGTTTTATATGCAGTCATTATCGGCATAGTCTCTCCTATAGTCGGTTGAGGAAGGCGAGCAGCTTGTCGTCGGGCTTGAACTTGCCCGGCTTGCTGTCGAACGGGATCGTCTTGGCGAGGATCTTTTCTTTCAGCGCCAGATCGGCGTCGAGATAGATCTGGGTGGTCTCGATGGACTCGTGCCCCAGCCACAGCGCGATGACGGTCTGCTCCACCCCGGCGTGGAGAAGGTCCATCGCCGTCGTATGCCGCAGACAGTGGAAGGTGACGTGCTTCCGCTTGAGCGAAGGGCAGACATTGCCAGCGGCTGCGACGTGCTTTTTCAGGAGGCCGGCCACGGCGTCCGGGCTGAGATGGCCGCCCCGCGCGCTCGGGAAGATCACCTGGTCCGGGGCCGGATTCAGTTCGTCGAGCCAGGCTTTGAGGACATCGGCGACCGGCTTGCACAGCGGGACGGTGCGCTGCTTGCGGCCCTTGCCGAGGATTTCGACGTGAGCGCCCGTGCCGAACGTCGCGTCCTGACGCCGGAGGCTCGTCGCTTCCGACAGGCGCAGGCCGGTTTGCAGGGTCGTCAGCAGCAGCGCGTGATCCCGGCGGCCGGTCCATGCGGCCATGTCCGGCGCAGCGAGCAGCGCATCGACCTCGGGGCGCGTCAGGAAGTCGATCAGCTTGCGCTCGAACCGCTTGGCCGGCACGGCGAGGACGCGCTGTATCTGGGCGCTGTTCGTCGGCATCTCGTAGGCGGCGAAGCGGAAGAACGACCGGATCGCAGTAAGCCGCAAGTTGCGGGTGCGGACGGTCACGCCGCGCTGCTTCTCCAGGTCACTCAGGAAGGCTGCGATGAGCGGAGCGTCGAGCTTCTCGAACGCCAGCTTGTCCGGGGTGATGCGAAGGCGCTTTTGCGCGAAGCGGAGCAGCAGCCTGAACGTATCGCGATACGAGCTGATCGTGTTCGCGCTGACCCGCTTCTCCTGCATCAGGCGCTGGGTGAAGAACCGCTGAAGGAGTGTCGGGAAGGTTGGGATCGAGGCCGTCATGACAGAGCCTCCCAGCGATGCTGAAGCCGCGCCACCGCCTCCGCCATCAGCTCCGGATTCTGGTGCAGATACCAGTAGGTGTGGGTGAGTTGGGTGTGCCCGAGATAGGTGGACAGCGCCGGCAAGCGGCGCTCAGGGTCCGTGCCGGTGCTGTAGCACCGACGCAAGACCTCGACCGCCATCGTATGTCGCAGGTCGTGCAGGCGCGGCCCGCTGGAGGCCGCGACATCACGCAGGCCAAGCCGCCTGGTCAGTCGCCGGAACGCGCGATCCAGCGCCGTGTGACCGACGCGGCGGCCGTGTGTGGATATGAAGAAGGCTTTGACGGCCTTGCCGGCCAGGAAGGCGTCACGCTCTTCCCGATAGCGTTGCAGGGCGACGCGCGTCGTCTCATGAACGGGCACAAGGCGGGATTTGCCGAACTTGCTGTTGCGGATGGTGATGACGCCCTGCTCGAGATCGACATCGTCCAGATCGAGTCTGAGGACTTCGCCGACCCGCATCCCGGTCACGCTGATGAGGCCGTAGATTGTATAGCGTCCCAGGCAGTAGAATCGGGTTGCTCCACCCCATTGCCGCAAGCTCCCCGCCAGGATGCGCTTCATCTCTTCGGCGCTGAAGATATGGGGCTGGAAGGTGATCCTGCGCCGCGCGAGCAAGTCCGTGGCGGGGATCTCGGTCCTCGGGTCGCCCAGGATGCGATAGCGGGCGAAGCTGCGAACCGCACGCAGCCGTCCGGCGAGATAGTTCGGATCGGTAGAGACCGGCTGCCGCGCCCATTGCACCGCCAGCTTCGCGGTGATGTGAGTGGCATGACGCCGCTCCATGAAGTCGGCGAAGTTGCCGAGGTAAAGCTCGTCCTTCTTCAGTCGGAAGCCGAGCGAACGGCGAAGCTCCAGATATTCCACGACGCCTTCGCGCAAGCTGGTCATGGCAGATCTCCCGGCCACGGCAGGGCGACCGCACGCAGGCCGTCCAGATCGACCTTCGCGTATCGCCGCGTGGCCTCGGGGCTGCGATGCCGCAGCATCTGGCCGATCTCCGTCAGCGACAGTCCCTGCCGCAGCATATCCATGGCAAGCGCATGGCGAAGTTGATGCGCGCCCGTGACCTTCACCTTGATCCCGGCGCGGGCGATCGCGCGATGCACGATCTGGCAGATGTCGCTGTGGGACCCCAGCCCGTCGAAGGGAGCGCGCGAGCGCAGGAACACCCTGCGGCACGCCGATTCCGGCCGGCCGTCCTTCAGATAGGACGCAAGGGCCTCGCCGGCGTCGTGTGGCAGGGGCAGCGGCCGTTCCTGGCGGCCTTTGCCATGCACGGTCAGCCAGCCCCGCGACCAGTCGATGTCGTCCAGTTCCAGACGGACGATCTCCCGCGCCCGAAGCCCCAGCCGTGCGAGCAGCAGCAGGATGGCACGATCGCGCCGCCCGGCCGGTGTGCGCCATGTCCGGCTCTCGGCCAGAAGCCGGCGAACGTCATCGGTGGGCATCGCTCGTGGGATCGACGCCATCGACCATCCGGCGACACTGGGCACGACCGCCGCAAGGTCCGTCTGGATGTAGTCGCGGAAGCGCGCAAAGCGGAAGAAGGAGCGCAGCGACGTAACGATGTTCTTGGCTTGCGCGAAGGTCTGGTCATGCGGCGCGTTGCGGCGGATATAGTCCGTGACCTGGCTGGCGCTGATGCCGGCAAGGTCCGGCTCGTCGGCACCGCAGAGGCTCGTCAGGAAGCGCCGTATATAGCCGCCGTAGTTCTCGATCGTGGACGGCGCCAGGCCACGTTCCTCCCGCAGCCAGCCCGCGTATTCCTGCAATATCTCCTCGGCGCCGGACGGCCCGGTTGGAAGGGCTGCCTCGTCGTCAACGACGCCCCTGTCCCGGAGCCAGCCTGTCATGCCGCTCAGGGAGATTGCATCGCCGCCCTTCAGGATACGGCATCGGGCGCGGTCACGCAGGAACGCAGCTTCGTGCTCGGCCGTGATCTCGCTGGCTGCAATTCGTTCGCTGCCCAGCCATCGACTGAACTCGCTGACGAGGAAGGTCTTCTTCCAATAGGAAACCTGCGAATATCCGCAGTCTGCGAGGTATTCGGCATAAGGCCCCAGATAAGGAGCCAACGGCCCTTCGACACGAAGTCGAACGGGCCTCTTTCGACACGCCCGTTGCATACGCCAACCCAGCGCCGGTCGGCTCCAATCGACAAATACTATGCCGACCGGCTCCCGGACTTTTACCACAGGAGAAGCCAGAATGCATGCAGAACTCAGCATAGTTCCGAACTCGGCATATGACATCGTATTCCGTTAACGGAATACCAAGTCGCGCGTGACGATGACGCGCACCGGGAAGCCGGGCCGGATCGTGAGGGTCGGCTGGATGTTGAGCTCGCGTTGAACGATCTGCTGGCCGGTCTGGTTGATGCTTTGCGATATCCCAAGCTGGAGCGCATCGGCGAGCGAGCCGTAGTTGTTGGTGCTCATGCCGGCTTCGGCGCCGACGCTGAGGATGGTCGAGAGAACCGCCGCCTTGGCGAGCTCCCACCAGTGATAGTTCACCTGATCCTCGAGGCCCGCATAGCCTCCGGCATCGGCGCCCGGCTGGCGTTCAAGCACGATCGAGGCACCATCCGGCATGATCAGGCGGGTCCACACGAGAAGCACGCGGCTTTGTCCGAAGGCGACCGAGCTGTCGTACTGGCCGATCAACTTCGCGCCCTGTGGGATCAGCAGATAGTGGCCCGTCGGCGTGTCGTAGACGGCCTCCGTCACCTGGGCGGTGATCTGGCCGGGAAGATCGGAGCGGATGCCGGTAAGGAGCGCCGCCGGAATGACCGTGCCGGCCTGCACCACATAGGGCGAAGTCTTCGCCTGGAGACGGTCGTCACTGACCGTGCGGCGATCGGTCGAGGCGTTGAGGAAGGCGGTCTTGCGGTCCTGCATGTTCTGCGCGGCGCCTGCGTCGACCGGTGGCGTCGGTGTCGGGCCGCCCTGCGCCCCGACTGCATTCGCCGGCGCGAGACCGACCGGCTGGGGCTGCTGGTTGGTCTGGGCGAAGAGACGGCTGACCCGCGCAGCCTCGGCCTCCTGGGCGAGCCGTTGCGCGCGCGGATCCGGTCCGGCGGCCGGCACGGCCGTATTCGGCGCGGCTCCGGCGTTGAGGATCGGCTTGCCGAGATCACCGGGCAGCGGCGGACCCAGCGGCGGGACCTGCCGCGGCAAGCCGGTGTAGTCCTTGGGGAGCCCCGCCAGCCCCTCGGCCGAGGGGCGGTTCTGCGTGCTGAGCAGCTCCTGGCCGGTCTGGGTCTTGTTGCGGGTCTGGAGCCCGTAGCCGAGTGCGCCGGCGACGGCGAGCGCCGAGACTCCGCCAAGGGCGATCAGCACCTTGCGCGACAGACGGGTCACGCGCGGCCGCTCGCCCCGAAGTCGCAGGTCGGGCGGCGCGGGAGGCGTCGGCTCCTCCGTCATGACCGCGGCCTTCCATCGGTGCGAACGATGCGGACGCGCCGCTCGCTGTTCTTGTCGCCGAGGCGCAGCTCTGCCGCGGCGAACAGGCGATCGACGATGTAGTAGTTGCCGTGGACGCGGTAGTTGACGAGCTCCGAGCCGCCGGCCGGGCCGATGACGAAGAGCGGCGGCATCTCGCCCTGTCGGATGCCGGACGGAAACTCGATGTAGACCTTCTGGCCGTCGTCGAAGGCGCGCAGTGGCCGCCAGGCCGGATTGTCGCCTTCGATCGCATAGCGGAAGTTGATCGCGGCGAGATTGACGTCGGTCGCGATCGGCGCGGCCGCCTCGGCTGCGTGGTTTTGCTGGCGCAGCGCGATGAGCTGGTCCTCGGGATACTGCCAGGAGACCGAGGCCATGTAGGTCTTCTCGGTCGAGCGCAGCTCCAGAAGATAGGTCCGGCGATCGGTGTTGATGACGAGGTTGGTGACGAGATCGGGCCGGGTCGGCTTGACCAGAATGTGGATGCGCTTCGTTGCGCCCGCGCCGCTCTCGGTGTCCCCGATGATCCAGCGCACCGTGTCGCCCGCGGCGACCGGCCCGGTGCCGACGAGTTGTTCGCCCTCCTGCAGGGCGATGTCGGTGATCTCGCCGGGCGCCGTGTAGGCCTGATAGAGCGCGCCCGCTGAATAGGGATAGACCTGCACGGCGTTGATGAAGCCGTCGCGCACGGGCTGCACGCGGGCGGCCGCGTTCGCGCGAGCGACGCGCATCTCGGGATCAGGCGATTGCGGCGGCTCCTTGCTGCTCGCCAATGGCTTCAACTGCCCGGGCAGCGGCAAGGGCTTCGGCAACTCGACGATATTGACCGGCGCCGGTGGATCAACGGTGAGCTTCGCGGGCACCGCGCTGTCGTAGTTGATGTGGGGCGGAATGAACTTGTGAGCGCAGCCGCCGAGCGCAGTTACGGAGAGCAGCAGAACCGCAAGGCCGGATTTGCGGATGGGTGCAAAACCTTCCTTCCGGTTCAGGTGAAAGGCGGAAAGACGTGAAGCCGGACCGCCGGCTTCTATGGAAAACGGCGGGGTCATTGTCCCAGCTCCTTCGACCAGTTGATGGCGGTGACGTAGATGCCGAGCGGGTTCTTGCGGAGCACGTCGGCGGACGTCGGCGGCTGGATCGCGATAGTCAGGATCGCGGTCCATCGCGAGGTGTCCGCGAGCGCCCCGTCCTCGTAACGATGCTCGATCCACTCGACGCGGAAGCTCGATGGCGAGGCGCGGATCACGCTCGAGACGTCGATGGCGATCTGCTGCTTGCCGAGCTTGGCGAAGGGATCATTGGCGCGGGCATAGTCGTTGAGCGCCTGGGACCCTGAGGTGCTGGTGAAGTCGTAGGCCTGGAGCCAGTTCTGCCGGACGATGATCGGATCGGCCGGCAGCGAACGGACCAGTTCGATGAAATGGGCGAGATACCAGGCGATCTCCGGATCGGTCGGGTGGTAGTCCGCCGTGGCGGGCGCGACCGCCTGCGCCTGGCCGAGCTTGTCGACCTGCACCACCCAGGGGACGATGCTGCCGTGGGTCGACTGCCAGACGAGACCACCGGCCAGACCCATCGAGAGCGCGAGCGAGCCGAAGGCCATCAGCCGCCAGTTTCTCGCCTGAACACGGGCCGAGCCGATCCGCTCGTCCCAGGCCTGCGCGGCGCGCTGGTAGGGTGTTTCCGGTTCGGGGGTACGGCCATAGCGGACCGACGCCCGGCGAAAGAGCGCCATCGTCTATTCTCCTCCCGAGAGGTCCACGGAATGGCCGCCGCCATGGCTGTCGCCCGACCTGAGCGCCTGCGCGGCCGCCTGGGCGCCGTGCGTCATGGCTTGGTTGCGTCGCAGGCGCTGGGCCCAGGCCGGCGGAGCGCCGGCATCTGATGCGGCGCCGGCCGGATCGGTCGCCGCTCCCGCGCCGCCCACGGTTCCCATGGTCGATGCCCCGCCGGTCATGGCGAAGCTCGATTGCGCGCCGGCCGAGAAGCTGTCCTTCATGGTGTCAGCCGCGCGGGCCGCCATGCGCCGCACAGGCGCCACCGCGGCCGAGGCGGCGGCGCGACCGACCCCGCCCAGGCCCGCCGCGACACCCGAGGCGCCAGAACGGCCTGCCGAGGCGAGGCTGTAGGCCGAGGAGGCCCCACCCGCGATCGCCGCGCCGCCGCGGGCAGCGGCGGCCGTGCCGGACGCAGCCGCCATGGCTCCCCTTCCGGCCACGCCCAGCGCCCCGGCGCCCGCCATCGCTGTGCCGGCGACGGCGAGTCCGGTGCCGACCGCAGCGCCCGCTCCGAGCTGCGGCGCGCCGGAGACGAGGCCCGTCGCGATGCCCGGGCCGAAGATGCCGAGACCGAGCAAGGCCAGCGCCGCGAGCACGACGGACAGCGCCTGCTCGATGGTCGGCTGGCCGCTCGTGTAGGTCTGGGTGAACTGCGAGAAGAGGCCGGTGCCGATCCCGACGATGACGGCGAGGACCATCACCTTTACGCCGGAGGCGACGATGTTGCCGAGCACCTTTTCGGCGAGGAAAGCGGTTTTGTTGAAGAGGGCGAAGGGGATCAGGATAAAGCCGGCGAGCGTCGTCAGCTTGAACTCGATCAGGGTGACAAAGAGCTGCACCGCCAAGATGAAGAACGCGATCAGCACCAGCAGCCATGAGATCATCAGCACTGCGATCTGCACGAAATTCGCGAAAAAGCTGGTGAAGCCCATCATCTGGCTGGCGGCATCGAGCAGCGGCTGGCCGGCGGTGAGACCGACCTGAGCGAGATGGCCCGGCTGAAGAAACGTCGCCGTTGAAATGGTCGAGCCGCCCGCCTTCAGACCGAGGCCGGCGAAGCTGTTGAAGACGATGGCGGAGAGATTGTTGAAGTTGGTGATGATGAAGGCGAAGAAGCCGATGTAGAGAGTCTTCTTCACCAGCCGTTGCAGAATGTCCTCGTCCGCGCCCCAGGCCCAGAACAGTCCGGCGAGCGTGATGTCGATGACGATCAGGGTCGAGGAGAGATAGGCGACTTCGCCTTTGATCAATCCGAATCCGGAATCGATGTAAGTGGTGAAGGTGTTGAGGAACGTGTCGATGACGCCGACATTGTTCATCGTGCGTCTTCCTTGGCGGGAGTGGCCGGCGCGGCCGCGCCCAGGGACGTTTGCGGCGGCAACGGCCGCGCCGGCTTGCCGAGGAAGCGACGGCGGTTCTCCTCCCAGACCGCTACGCAGCGCGCGTCCTCGGGGTCTTGCGGACCGAGCGCGCTGCAACGACGCAACTCGGCCGAGAGGTCATCCTGTGCAGGGTTGGGGATCGTCGCAGGCGTGACGGCGACGGGCGTCGCGGGACGTCGGTCGATCGCGAAAAGGCTTGCGATGATGACCGCGACCAACACGAGGATCGCGGCGGCACGGAAGGCGCCTGAACGTCCCGGCATCGCCCCGCCTCAGTGGGAGCTGAACATGGTGACGGTTCCAGGCACGTAGCCGGTGGTCGTCCGGAAGGTCTGGTAGTTCTGCTGGCCTTGCGCTTCGGCCGAGGCCGTGCGGGCCTGCTCGAGCGCATCGGCGCGGCTCTTCGCCGACAACACCGCGACCACGTCCGAAAGCTGCTGGGATTGCAGCGCGAGAAGCTGGTTGCCGGCCTGCGCCGCCTGGAGCGCGCCCGTGGCGCTCTGGCTGGCGGTGACCAGCGAGGTCATCGCGCTGGAATTGGTCGGGATGTTGCCGACGACGCCGGCCTGAACCTTCAGACTGTCCTCGAAGGCGGCGACGGAGTTCTGCCACCGGGTCTGGGCATTGGCGACCATGGTGGCGGTGGAGCCCGAGCCCGCGGCCGCGCCGTAGCTCGTCGAATAGGCCCGCTCGATACCCTGGACATTGAAAGCGATGTTCTGCGCCTGACCGAGCAGCGACTGGGTCTGAGCGGTCGAGGACTGAAGCTGGCTCAGCGTCGACATCGGCAGATTGGCGAGGTTGCGCGCCTGGTTGACCAGCATGGTCGCCTGGTTGCTCAGCATCTGGATCTGGTTGGTGACCTGCTGCAGCTCGCGTGCGGCGGTCAGCACGTTCTGGCTGAAGTTGCTCGGGTCGAAGATGATCCACTGGGCCGAGGCCGGTGGCGCGGCGATCGCCAGGGACAGCATGGCGGCGCTCGCCACCGCCAGAAGGCGCCGCTTGATCATGATCTTGTCTCCAGGTTGGTCAGCTCGGGGATGAGTTGGGCGGCCCAGGCGAGGCCACGGTCGGTCAGCCAGACGGGCGCGAACGCCTCATGGCCGTGCTCGGCGATGAGGCGCTCGATCGCGGCGTGATCCTGCTTGGAGGACGCGGCGCAGAAGGCCAGCGCCACCGCGCCGAGACCCAGCTCGAACAGCCGATTGCCGCGCCGCGACTGGCAATAATAGTCGCGCTTGGGTGTGGCGCGGGCGAGGATCTCGATCTGCCGGTCGTTCAGCCCGAACCGGCGATAGATCGCCGTGATCTGCGGCTCGATCGCGCGTTCGTTCGGCAGGAAGATGCGCGTCGGGCAGCTCTCGACGATCGCGGGCGCGATGGCGCTGCCGTCGATGTCGGAGAGCGATTGGGTAGCGAAGACGACGGAGGCGTTCTTCTTGCGCAACGTCTTCAGCCACTCGCGGAGCTGCTGCGCGAACGCCGGATCGTCGAGGACGAGCCAGCCCTCGTCGATGATGAGCAGCGTCGGTCGGCCGTCGAGCCGGCCCTCGATGCGGTGGAAGAGATACGTCAGCACGGCGGGCGCCGCGCCGGCGCCAATCAGGCCCTCGGTCTCAAAGGCCTGGACCGACGCGGAGCCGAGATGCGCGGTCTCAGCGTCGAGCAGCCGGCCGGACGGTCCGCCGACGCAATAGGGCTGAAGCGCCCGCTTCAGCGCCGTCGATTGCAGCAGCACCGCGAGGCCCGTGATGGTGCGCTCGCCTACGGGCGAGGACGCCAGCGAGGTCAGCGCCGACCAGACATGCTCCTTCGCGGTCGGATCGATGGTGACACCTTCCTTGGCGAGGATCGCCGTCACCCACTCGGCGGCCCAGGCGCGCTCGGCCGGATCGTCGATGCGGGCCAGCGGTTGAAGGGAGACGGAGTGCTCCGATCCCGCCGACAGGCTGCCGCCGAGATCGTACCAATCGCCGCCCATAGCGAGTGCTGCGACACGGATCGAACCGCCGAAATCGAAAGCGAAGATCTGGTTGTTCCGGTAGCGGCGGAACTGCATCGCCATCAGCGACAGCAGGACGGATTTGCCGGCGCCGGTTGGGCCGACGATCAGCGTGTGGCCGACGTCGCCGACATGCAGGCTCAGCCGGAACGGCGTCGAACCCTCCGTCTTGCCAAACAACAGCGGCGGCGCCTGGAAATGCTCGTCCCGTACCGGCCCGGCCCAGACCGCCGAAAGCGGGATCATGTGGGCGAGGTTCAGCGTCGAGACCGGCGGCTGACGGACGTTGGCGTAGGCATGGCCGGGGATCGATCCGAGCCAGGCTTCGAGCGCGTTCACGCCTTCGGCCATGCACGTGAAATCGCGGCCCTGGATCACCTTCTCGACGAGCCGCAGCTTCTCGGCGGCGAGGCCGGAATCCTCATCCCAGACGGTGACGGTTGCGGTGATGTAGGCCTGGCCGACATCGTCGGCGCCAAGCTCTTGCAGCGCCTGATCCGCGTCGGCCGCTTTGTTGGCCGCGTCGGAGTCCATCAGCGTCGAGGCCTCGTTGGTCATCACCTCCTTGACGATGGCGGCGATGGACTTGCGCTTGGCGAACCATTGCCGGCGGATTTTGGTGAGCAGGCGAACCGCCTCGGTCTTGTCGAGCAGGATCGCGCGGGTGGACCAGCGATACGGGAAGGCGAGCCGGTTCAGCTCGTCCAGGATTCCCGGATGGGTCGCGGTTGGGAAGCCGACGACGGTGAGCGTGCGCAGGTGATGGGCGCCAAGGCGCGGTTCGAGCCCGCCGGCGAGCGGCTCGTCGGCGAGAAGCGCGTCGAGATGCATCGGCGTCTCGGGGACGCGGACACGCTGCGGGCGCGTCGAGACGGTCGAGTGCAGGTAGGTCAGCGTGTCGCCGTCATCGAGCCAGGCGACCTCGGGCATGAAGCCCTCGACCAGTTGCAACACCCTATTGGTGCGGTCGATGAAGCCGTGCAGGAGCTCCCACGGATCGACGCCGCCTTGCGACCGACCTTCATAGAGCCAGCTCTCGATGCGGGAGGCGTCCTCGGCTGGCGGCAGCCAGACGAAGGTCAGGAAGTAGCGGCTCTCGAAATGCGCGCCGGCCTCCTCGAACGCGTCCTGCCGTTCGAGATCGAGGAGAGCCGAGGCCGGATCGGGAAAGACGCCGCGCGGGTAATGCTGCGCCGCCTGCCGAACGGCTTCGACGAAGATCGCCCATCCGGAACCGAGGCGCCGGAGCGCGTTGTTCAACCGCGCGGTCACGGCCACCAGCTCGGCCGGCGTCGCGCTGTCGAGGTCCGGCCCCCGAAAGCGCGCCGTGCGCTGGAAGGAGCCGTCCTTGTTGAGGACTATGCCCTCTTCGACCAGAGCGGCCCAAGGCAGGAAGTCGGCGAGGCCGGCGGGGTGACTGCGATATTCAGCGAGGTTGAGCATCGTGGGCCTCAGACGCCGAGGTGGGGCGGGTAGCGGAGGTGCCGGCGCACCACGTCGACGAACTGCGGATCGCGCTTGGCCGCCCAGACGGCGGCGGCATGACCTACCGCCCAGAACAGCGCGCCCGGAATCCAGAGGCGCAGGCCGAGCGCGATGGCGGCGGACAGCGTGCCGTTGGCGATCGCGACGGTGCGTGGCGCCCCGCCCATGAGGATCGGGTCGGTGAGCGCGCGGTGAACCGGCGCGAAGAAGCCGGGCACGTCGAGATCGACGATCGCGGCCATCAGATCAGCGTCCCGCCGGAGAAGCTGAAGAAGGACAGGAAGAAGCTCGACGCGGCGAAGGCGATCGACAGGCCAAAGACGATCTGGATCAGCCGGCGGAATCCGCCGGACGTGTCGCCGAAGGCGAGGGTCAGGCCGGTGACGGTGATGATAATCACCGAGATGATCTTCGCGACCGGCCCCTGCACCGACTCCAGGATCGCGTTGAGCGGCGTCTCCCACGGCATGGAGGAGCCGGAAGCGTAAGCGGCGGGTGCGAACGCCAACGAGAACGCCATCAGCGCGGCGAAGTCGGCCAGGCGTCGGCGCGCGCGCCGGGCGATGGCGGGAACACGGATCATGGTTGATCTCCGGGAAGGCCGCCCGCCCCGGCGGACTGGACGCGGTAATCGCCGGTGGCGGGGTCGAGACCGGCGACGGTGGCGAGTTCGGCCAGGCGGCGTTCCGCGCCGCGGCCGCGCAGGACCGCGACGAGATCGATCGTCTCGGCGATCAGCGCGCGCGGGACGGTGACGACGGCTTCCTGGATGAGTTGCTCGAGGCGACGAAGCGCGCCGAGCGCGCTGCCGGCATGGATCGTGCCGATGCCGCCGGGATGGCCGGTGCCCCAGGCCTTCAGAAGATCGAGCGCCTCGGCGCCGCGCACCTCCCCGATGGGGATACGATCCGGGCGCAGCCGCAGCGAGGACCGGACGAGGTCAGACAGCGAGGCCACGCCGTCCTTAGTGCGCATGGCGACGAGGTTCGGCGCGCGGCACTGAAGCTCGCGGGTGTCCTCGATCAGCACCACGCGGTCGCTCGTGCCGGCGATCTCGGCCAGGAGCGCATTCGTGAGCGTCGTTTTGCCGGTGCCGGTCCCGCCGGCCACGAGGATGTTCTTGCGCGACGTCACGGCGGAGCGCAGCGCAACGGCCTGGCCCGTGGTCATTGTGCCGGCGGCGACGTAGTCGTCGAGGGTGAAGACTGCGACGGCCGGCTTACGGATCGCGAAGGCCGGCGCCGTGACGACGGGCGGCAGCAACCCCTCGAACCGCTCTCCCGTCTCGGGCAGTTCGGCGGAGACGCGCGGGCGTTCCGCGTGGACCTCTGCGCCGACATGGTGCGCCACCAGGCGCACGATCCGCTCGCCGTCGGCGGCCGACAGGGTCCGGCCGGTATCCTCCAGCCCGCCTGACAGTCGGTCGATCCAGAGGCGGCCGTCTGGGTTCAGCATCACCTCGACGATCGACGGGTCTTCGAGGAAGGCCGCGATCGCCGGGCCGAGCGCGGTGCGCAGCATGCGCGCGCCGCGTGAAAATGCCTCGGAATGGAGCGGAGCAGCCGCCACGATCGTCCCCATCATTGGCCAATCGCGACGCGCAATTGGCGACGGGGATGATTAGAAAAGGCAAGAACTGGGGCAGATCAACAAGGTTTTACGTGGTGTAGCGGAGCAGCGTAGAGGGGGGGAAAACGAATTGCTGTGTCGTAATCGCATTCGCAGATAGAACGTCTGGCAGTGAATTATTCGACCTCCCTCCGTCGAAACAAAGTTTCGATTAAGGGACAATCGCGGCGTGTTCCATCGCCGCATTGCACGACGACGTCTTTCAACACGCGCTCCATGCGTTTCAAGTCTGCGATTTTCGCGCGCACATCGGCCAAGTGGGTCACGGCAAGCAGGCTCGCTTCCGCGCAAGGTTGTTCTCGTTCGTCCGCCAGGCGCAGGAGGGCGCGAATTTCATCGAGTGAGAACCCGAGTTCGCGCGCGCGTAGGACGAACCCGAGCCGCTGCTCGTGCGTGTCGTCGTAGCTGCGGTAGCCGCTGGCCGTACGCGGCGGCGGCGGTAACAGGCCGACCTTCTCGTAGTAGCGGACGGTTTCGAGATTGGCGCCGGTCCGCCGGGCCAGCTCCGCGCGCTGAAGGCCTTTAGGCGACGGCGCCACTGACATCAAAAAAGAGCCCTTGACCCTGTAGTTGCTACAGAGTGCAGGATACGCCGAGATCGAATTCGGAAGCAACAGGAGCTGACCATGAGCGAATCGACGGCTTCGGCTTCGCCGCAGGGCGAGCGGGCGACGGCATCGCGCTGGCTGGCCGTCGGCGGCATCATGGGCGCGCTGGGCGCGGCGTCGTGCTGCGTCATTCCCTTTGCGCTGTTCCTTGCGGGCGTCAGTGGCGCCTGGATCGGCAACCTAACGCTGCTGGAGCCCTATCAACCGATCTTCGCCGCCGTCTCGCTAGCGTTCATCGGCGCCGGCGCCTGGCGGCTGCGAAAGAAGCGGCAGATCGCGTGCGCGGACGGCTACTGCGCCACGCCGCGGTCGGATCGCATCGCCAGGACCGGCCTCGTCGCCGCCGCCGCCCTGGTCGTCATCGCGGTCGGGTTCCCATACGCGGCGCGGTATTTCCTGTGAACGCGCTGCGGCGCCAGATGGAGAGAAGCATGAAGAAAACACTTGGAATGTTGGTCGCCTTCGGCCTGGCCGCGGCGCCCCTCGCCGCGCGTGCGGGCGAGGCCACCGTCGTTCTCACCGTTCACCATGCCGGCTGCGTGCTGTGCGGGCCGATCGTCAAGAGCACGCTTGCCCATGTCAAAGGCGTTGCCGGCGTCACGGTGAGCCAAGCCGACGGGATGGCCGACGTCACCGCGACGGTCAACTACGACGCCTCAGTCACCTCACCGAGCGCCATGATCAAGGCGACCACCAACCAGGGCTATCCGGCCGAGGTCGCCAAGGCGGCGAAGGGCTGAGGCCGCAAAAGAAAGAGCGAAAACATGAGTACCTGCTGCGGACCGAAGGCGGGAGACCCCGGCCGCTATGACCTGGCCGTTATCGGCGCCGGATCGGCGGGCTTTTCGGCCGCCATCACCGCCGCCGAACTGGGCGCCCAGGTGGTGCTGATCGGGGCCGGCATGATCGGCGGCACCTGCGTCAATATCGGCTGCGTGCCGTCGAAGGCGCTGATCCGCGCGACGGAAACACTGCACAACGCGCGCGCCGCGGCGCGGTTTGCCGGCGTCGCCGCGAATGCCGAGATCGGCGACTGGCGCGCGACCGTCCGGCAGAAGGACGAGCTGGTCGCTTCTCTGCGTCAGGCCAAATACGCCGACCTGCTGCCGGCCTACAACAACGTCACCTATCGCGAAGGGGCGGCGAGGCCCGTCGCGGGCGGCGTCGAGGTCGGCGGTGCAATTCTGTCGGCCGAGCGGATCATCATCGCCACCGGCGCCCGGCCAGGCGTTCCGAGCATCGCGGGAATCGAGTCCGTGCCGTGTCTGACCAGCACGACCGCGCTCGAACTCGAAGAGTTGCCAGGCTCGCTCCTTGTCATCGGCGGCGGCTATATCGGCGCGGAACTGGCGCAGATGTTCGCGCGCGCCGGCGTGCGCGTCACGCTGGTCTGCCGTTCGCGGCTACTTCCCGAGGCCGAGCCGGAGATCAGCGCCGCGCTGACGGGCTATTTCGCCGACGAGGGCATCGAGGTGGTCTCCGGCGTCGCCTATCGCGCGATCCGCAACACCGAAACCGGGGTCGCGCTGACGCTGGCGCGCGACGGCCGCGAGAGGACGATCGCGGCGGAGCAGGTGCTGAACGCGGCAGGCCGTGCGCCGAACGTCGAAGGTCTCGGTCTCGCCGAACTCGGGATCCGGCAGACATCCGGCGGGGCGATTGTCGTCGATGATCGGATGCGCACCAGCCGCCCCGGCGTCTATGCCGCGGGCGACGTGACCGGGCGCGACGCGTTCGTCTACATGGCCGCGTATGGCGCCAAGCTCGCGGCGAAAAACGCGCTCAACGGCGACAGCCTGGCCTATGACAATGCCGCCATGCCGGCGATCGTGTTCACCGATCCGCAGGTCGCGAGCGTCGGGCTGACGGAAGCGGCGGCGCAGGCGGCGGGACACGAGACCCGCGTTTCGATCCTTTCGCTCGACCAGGTTCCGCGCGCGCTCGCCGCGCGCGACACGCGCGGGCTCATCAAACTGGTGGCGGAAGCCGGCACCGACAAACTTCTCGGCGCGCATATCCTTGCCCCCGAAGGCGCCGATAGCATCCAGACGGCGGCGATGGCGATGCGCGGCGGGCTGACAGTGCGCGATGTCGCGGAGACGATCTTCCCCTATCTGACCACTGTCGAGGGGCTAAAGCTTGCCGCCCTCGCTTTCGACAAGGAAGTGTCGAAGCTGTCGTGCTGCGCGGGGTAGATTTGAGACTTCGAGCGCGGGGCGCGGCGTACGTTGAAAAATACTGACGTCAGCGTTCCTCGACCTCGTTGCCGAAATCATGATCCGTTTCCTTCTCGTCCGCCCTCGAATCGGGCCGAATGAGGTCCATGGGAATCTCGTCCCTGAGCGTGCGGCCCTGGTTGAGCCGCCGGCCCAGCGCCTCGATGAATCCCTCATAGCGCTCGCGCCCCTTGGCCTGGGCGGTGGCCTGCGCATCGGACGGTAGGGGCGGCGTGATGGTCAGCCAGAAACGAATGAAGAGCGCGAGGGCTTCTGTCGACAGGCCGCTGTCACGCTCGAGCCGCTGTACCTGGCGCGTAAGGCGGTCGAGCCGTCTTGCGAACGCCGCCTCCAGGCGATCGGCGCCATCCGGCGAGAGGAATGAGGCCACGGCCGCCTCGACGATCGCCGACCGGGTGAGGCGTCGGCGGGTGGCGAGATCGTTGATCTGGGTGATCATTTCTACGGGAAGCGAGAGATTGAGCCGGTCTCGCATGGCGTCGCCTACATGCCGAGATGGTCGGCGGGATCCAGCGCGGTCTGACGCACGGCGCCGCGCTGGCGCTGGCGCAGAGCCTCCTGCTGACGCGCGGCGTCATCCGGCGTGTCGTCAACAACGTCGAACTCACGGCGCTCGCGGCGTGGTGGTGTCGTCTCCTTCGCGACGGCGACGTGATCCGGCAGTTCCGGCTCACGCCGCAGGCCGCCATTGGCTTCATCTTCCGCCTTCAGCGCGGCCATGAGCACGTCCGACGGGGAGCGGATCGGCAGTGACGACCAATCGTCCGGACGCGGCGAATGGGCCGTTGTCGTGGGTGGCTCAAGCACCCGTTCGGAGAAACGGGGGTCTTCGTAGTAGCGCGCCTTCTGCGCCCGGATCGGATGGAGGCCGGAGACCATGACGATCTCGTCGGAGGGCGGAAGTTGCATGATCTCGCCTGGCGTCAGCAGCGGACGGGCGGTCTCGGAACGTGAGACCATCAGATGACCGAGCCAGGGAGAGAGTCGGTGGCCAGCATAATTCTTCATGGCCTTCATCTCGGTCGCCATGCCGAGCGCATCGCTCACCCGCTTCGCGGTCCGCTCGTCATTGGTCGCGAACGATACGCGCACATGGCAGTTGTCGAGGATGGCGTTGTTGGCGCCATAAGCCTTCTCGATCTGGTTCAGCGACTGGGCGATCAGGAAGCTCTTGAGCCCATAGCCCGCCATGAAGGCCAGCGCGCTCTCGAAGAAATCGAGCCGGCCGAGCGCTGGAAACTCGTCGAGCATCAGGAGCATCCGTTGTCGCCGGTTCTTCGGATGAAGCTCCTCCGTCAGCCGCCGGCCGATCTGGTTGAGCACCAGGCGGATGAGCGGTTTGGTGCGGCTGATGTCGGACGGCGGCACCACGAGATAGAGCGTGGCGGGCCGCGTGTCCGAGATCAGGTCGGCGATCCGCCAGTCGCACTGGCGTGTGACCTGGGCGACGACCGGATCGCGGTAGAGGCCGAGGAACGACATGGCGGTCGACAGCACGCCGGAGCGCTCATTGTCCGATTTGTTGAGCAATTCGCGCGCGGCCGAGGCGACGACCGGATGCGGCCCGGCTTCGCCGAGATGGGCGGTCGTCATCATCACCCGCAGCGTCGCTTCGATCGGCCGCTTCGGATCGGAGAGAAAGGCGGCGACGCCGGCGAGCGTCTTGTCCGCTTCCGCGTAGAGGACGTGGAGGATGGCGCCGACCAGCAGTGAGTGGCTGGTCTTCTCCCAATGGTTGCGGCGTTCGAGCGAGCCTTCGGGATCGACCAGAACATCGGCCACATTCTGGACGTCGCGGACCTCCCACTCGCCTTTGCGGACCTCGAGCAGGGGGTTGTAGGCGGCGGAGTCCCGGTTGGTCGGATCGAACAGGAGCACTCGGCCGAAGCGCGCTCGAAAGCCGGCGGTGAGCTGCCAGTTCTCGCCCTTGATGTCGTGGACGATGGCGCTGCCGGGCCAGGTCAGGAGCGTTGGCACCACTAGGCCAACGCCTTTGCCGCTCCGTGTCGGTGCGAAGCACAGCACATGCTCGGGGCCGTCATGGCGGAGATAGGACCGCTCATAGCGGCCGAGGACAACGCCGTCCGGCGCGAGCAGTCCGGTGGAGATCATTTCGTCAGCGCGCGCCCAGCGGGCGGAGCCATAGGTCTCGGCGTTCTTGGCCTCGCGGGCGCGCCAGACCGACATGCCGATCGCGACCACGGCCGAGATGAGGCCGCCGGAAGCCGCGATATAGGCGCCCTCGATGAAGATCTGCGGCGCGTAGGCGTCGTAGGCGAACCACCACCAGAAGAAGGCCGGCGGCAGGTAAATCGGGAAACGCAGCACCTCGAACCAGGGCCGTCCCAGTTCGGGCTGGAAGCCGAGCCGCCAGGCCGTCCATTCGGTCGCGATCCACATCGCCGCCACCACGATGGCGAATACGATGATAACCTGGCCCCAGAGAATCTTGGTCGCGGACACTGAACGCCTCTCCTTTCCCGGAGAGACATCGGCGTCGGAGAAACGGCATCGCAAGCGCGATCCGCGGCGCTTCGCAGGCCGTCGCGCCACAGCGAAAAACTATTGGAAGGCGCGTAGGCGATCCCCCACGGCCACTCGGGCCGGAAGGACTTCGGGCGAATTTGGCAGGACGCCAGCCTTCAATAAGCGCCCTTCCTTATTGAAGGATAAGACCATATCGTTCATTAAGGCCCGGGGCCTATTGAAGGATCGCGCGTGGCGGACACGAAAAACCGGCGGCTTGGCGCCTATGTCGAGACGAGCACGGGGGGCGAGCGGGTGCGCGCCTATGTGCCCGCGCCGCTGCCGCCGGACCCACCTCTCGATCTGGCGCGGTTCATGCGGCTCTACGAGCGCGCGATAGCCGCCGTCGGGCGGCTGGACGGCGTCGTGGCGATCCTGCCGTCGACGCCCCTGTTTCTCTACATGTATGTCCGCAAGGAGGCCCTGCTGTCCTCGCAGATCGAGGGCACGCAATCCTCGCTTTCCGACCTGCTGCTGTTCGAGAACGACGAAGCGCCGTCCGTCCCGCTCGACGACGTGACCGAGGTCTCGAACTATGTCGCGGCGGTCGAGCACGGCGTTTCGCGGATCCGCAGGGGGTTTCCCCTGTCGCTGCGCCTGATCCGCGAGATGCATGCCATCCTGCTGAGGTCGGGACGCGGAGCGGCCAAGCAGCCCGGGGAGTTCCGCCGCTCCCAGAACTGGATCGGCGGCACACGGCCCGGCAACGCCCTCTTCGTGCCCCCGCCGCCGAATCTATTGGACGATTGCCTGGGCGCGCTGGAGCGCTTTTTCCACAGCGAGGACCCGGCGCTACCCCCGCTCATCCGGGCCGGCCTGGCCCACGTCCAGTTCGAGACAATCCATCCCTTTCTCGACGGCAACGGGCGCCTCGGCCGGCTGCTCATCACCCTGATCCTGTGCGAGGCGGGCGTCTTGCGCGAGCCGATCCTCTATCTCAGCCTGTTCCTGAAATCCCACCGCGACGACTATTACCGCCTGCTCCAGGAGGTCCGGCAAGCCGGGACCTGGGAGACCTGGATGGAGTTCTTCCTGACCGGGGTGGCCGAGACCGCCGAGCAGGCGGTCGCGACCGCGCGCGAACTGATCGCCATGTTCGAGGTCGACCGGCAGAAGATCGCGGGCATCGGCCGCGCCGCGCCCTCCGCGCTGAGAGTTCATGAGCTGATGCAGGCCCATCCGATCGTCACCATCCCGACGGTGTCTTCGCGGCTTGGCGTTTCCTTCGCGACAGCCCGAGGCGCCCTGGAGAAGCTGGTGGGCGTCGGGGTTATACGCGAGACGACGGGACGTCGGCGCGGGCGGATCTACGCTTACACGGCTTATCTGGCCGCGCTCGATCGCGGCACCGACCCGTTGCCGGCCTGACGGCGTCACAGACCGAGCCCCCGCTTTCGTCCGAGGCTCCATTCGATGCCGCCGTCGTCACGGGCGGCGCCCGCGACATGTTGGCCGAGCTTCTTCTCGAGGCTTGGCGACCAGGGCACGAGTTGGAAGCCGAGTCCGTCGTCGATCATGGCGAAGCGGCCCGACGACAGGGTGAGGCGCTGTCGGTAAACCCCGACGACAGGCTCGCCCACGCCGGCCGGCACGGGACGCAAACCCGTCTCAGTCGAAAGCCGCGCCGCGGTCTCGTCCAGCTCACGCCGCCGCAAGGTGGCGAGCAGGTTTCGCTCAAAGGTGACGTGCTCGCCTTGGCGACGCGCGAGACCATCCCGGATGAGGTGCTCAGTGCGCGCCTTCATCGCCTCGCGGACTTCCCCGCCAAACCCACCCATGGCGAGCGGCATTGGCTGACGCTCGACGAGACGGTGATCGAGCCAAGTCGCGCCGCGCGCGCCGACCTGCGCGCCGAGATCGAGATCCGATCGCGTTGCCAGCACCAGCGTCGGCCGAGGATCATCCTGGCCGCCGAAGCGGCGGACCTCGACGATCCCACCGATCGGCGGCGCGTGCTCGAAGACCTCGACACCGCGGAAGCGAACGTGATGGGCTCGGCCGTCCGCGCCGTCGATCACGGCGTAGGCTTCGCCGGTCAGTTCATCATGCAGCCCCCTGTCGACCAGGCGGCCGATGATCGGCGCGTCCGGCGGCTGGGCGTCGATCACGTAGTCGCCGACGCCTCGGTCCTGGCCCCGCTCGGCGAAGGCGCGGTGCATGGTCTTGATGATGTCGCCGCGCGCGCCGAGGTCGCGCAGCGTCCGCTCCGCCTGGAGGCCGACCATCCATTGGCCGGGACCGGCCGGAGCCGCAAGTCCCATCCGCTCCAGCTTCTGCATGCGACCGACCATCAGGCGTCTCAGCTCTGGGTCACCCGGCCCGGCTTGCGCCGGGCGCAGGTCGACCAGACCCGTCTCATCGGCGGCGAAGCGAAGCTGGACGTCGAGTCGGGTCCAGCGGTCAGCGTCCACCTCGCGTTCGAGCGCCGTGCGGATGGCGTGCTCGGGACGTGGACCAAGCTCGATTCCGATCAGCTCCTCGGCGCGCGAACGGAGCCCATGGCTGATGTAGTCGCGCGAAATAACGAGGTCGGCTCCGGCGGCATCGACACCGCGCACGAGCAGATGGACGTGCGGATTATCGGTGTTCCAGTGATCGACAGCGACCCAGTCGAGCCTGGTGTCGAGGTCGCTCTCCATCTGTCGGACGAGATCGCGGGTGAAGGCCTTGAGGTCGGTCATGTCGCCGGCGTCCTCCGGCGAGACGATGAATCGAAAATGGTGCCGATCATCCTCGCACCGTTCGGCGAAAGCCCGATCGTCGGCGCGATCACTGGCGGCGTCGAAGATGACGCCCCGTTCGCCATCGCGGCTCACGCCCTCGCGCTTCAGATAGGACAGGTGTGCCGACAGCGGCGCCGAACGAAAGCTCCGGCCCTGGTGACGCACGACGCGCGCCTTGACGACGACGCGCCGGGTTGGGCTGAAGAGGCGGCCACGGCTGAAGGCGGCCCGGCCACGCCCAAAGCTGGAACGGCCCGGCATGCGGGCTCGGCCCGAATTCGGCGATCGCTGGATGGCCGGCCCCGCTTTGCGGGCCGCTTTCAGGACCTGGGCGACGAAGCTCTTCGGCTTGGGCGCCTTCGTCGAGCGCGTGCGGCCCGGCCGGACCCGGAACTCATTCTCGCCCCCGCTCATCGCTCGGGGCGGCCAAGATGGACAGCGGGGCGCGAACGGCAGTGTACAGGCCGCAACCCTGATATCGTTGGGAATAATCGCGCAACCTGCCACCGACCGACGGGCCTGCCCGCCAAAATACAAGCCGCGACAGCGGCTTGGATGCCGGCGTGGCAGGGCCTTTTAACTTGCCCTCTTAATCGGGGTCTTCTTCCTCGTCTCGGCCATCTTCGTCTCCTGTTCTCCACTGTATCCGAACTTGCGCTTTTCTGCGACACGGCGCGCCCGCTTCTGAACCACCTGGTCGATCCGGTTCCGGCCCGCGAGTCCTGATGCGCCGTGCACTCTTCCGCGCTCATCGACGGCGGGATTGGGACCGTCGGTGCGGTCGTCGATCCGTCGCGGCGCATGTCGGCATCGGATTGGCGGGGCAGCATCACAGGCACTCGAGCGTGGTCCAGGATCGCTCCGGCCACAGGCAAGATATCGTGCTTCCCGCATTCCATGGTCTGCACCAGTCCTCATCCGCCGGGGCGGATCTCCTTGGGCGCTCAGCCGCGCGCCAGCTTGGGGTTGATGGGATCTCCAGGCGTCATGCGTGGGCGCCCAGAAGCTTGCGATCTTTCACCGTCGCCGCTGTGTCCGCCGTGCCGTCGGCGTGCGGTCGATCCGCATAGACAGTGCCGTCGCGCCACATCGCGTGCATGATCACCGCGAGCTTGCGGGCCATCGCCACCACCGCCTTCTTGTGGCAGCGCTTGGCGATCTTCTGGCCCCAGGTCTTGAGTGCCGTCTGACCCTTGTAGCGTGTCAGCATGGCGCTGGCGGCCTCATACAGCGCGCGCCGCACCTCCGGATCGCCGGCCTTGCTGATGCGGCCCTGCACGTCGATCGAGGTGCCCGACTGCCATCGCTTGGAGGTCAGGCCGAAATAGGCGGCGACGTCGCGCGAGCGGCGGAAGCGCGTCGGATCGTCGACGGCGGTGGCGAAGGTCAGCGCCGTCACCGGCCCAACGCCGGGGATCGCCATGAACCGCCGGCACAGCGCGTCGCCTGCCACCAGCTTGACCACCAGGTCGTGCAGCTTGAGATACTGCCGCCACAGCGCCGCGCGCGCCGCCAGCATGCAGTCCATCAGCTCGGCGGTCAGCGCATCCTCGGCGCAGGCCTCGCGCACCGCCTGCTCGAAGCCGGCGCGGCCGACCTTGTGCAGCTTCACCCCGAAGCTCTTC
>NZ_NHRY01000134.1 GCF_002937115.1 Rhodopila globiformis
CCAATCGCCGCTCGCCGCGGACCTACGACCGCGACCTCTACAAGGCGCGCCATCTGATCGAAAATTTCTTCGCCAGGCTCAAGCAGTTCCGTGCCATCGCAACCCGCTATGACAAGACTGCCCGCAACTTCCTCGCCGCGGTCCACCTCGCCGCCGCCGTCGTTTGGCTTAATTGACGACACGCCCTATTACTGGGACATCTACTGGGACCTGCACCTGGGGGTGAAGGGCGAGGCGATCCCGCCCCAGGTCCGCACCATCGGCGAGAGCTTCAACACCGTACTGGCATTCCGCGATCCGATGCAGCCTGTCGTCTACGACAACTACATGACCGTGCGCGCGCTGCTCGACTTCCTGAAGAACTGGATCGACGAACGGCTGGACGACATAACAAGTGGACGCCTCGCAAACCCGGAGAAGACGATCGCCTGGTACTGGCTCAGGAATGCGGGTGACGGCGCGCATTTCAGCAAGAAGGACGTCGTCTTCGAGTGCTTCCACAACTTCGTCGCGTTCAGCCAGTGGGGCAACACGATCTTCGGCATCATGTCGCGCCTCAGCCAGGACGGTGGCAACGCCGAAATCCGCGCCGCGTTCGAGCAGACGATGTCGGGGGATCCGGACACCGCGAGCGGCGCGCCCTTCACGCCGCTCGAGATGTTCGTCATGGAATTGTTCCGCACGATCTCACCGAACGGCGGAAGCATTTCTTCGATGTCCGACGTGAGAGGGACGGGGTCGAGCGACAATTACGGCGACAGCGTCTCGCCCTTCCTGCGCTTCGGCCTGCCCTATGGGCGGAGCGGCTACATCATCTCACCGCACACCGCGACCAGCTTCGATCCCAGGCATTGGCGCAATCCGCAGCAGTTCGACCCCTCGCGCTACCGCGACGTGCCGACCAGCGCACAGGTGGATGAGGCAAGAAGCAAGCAGATCGGCTTTGCCAGGTGCCCGTTCGAGCTGACAGCGATGAAGGTCAGCGACGGCCGCAACGCCGCCATGGCCAACAGCGCGTTCGGTACGGTGTTCGGCGTGGTGGACGGCAAGCCGCTGCCGGTCTGCGACTATGCCGGCTTCGCGCCGTTCGGCTTCGGCTATCGGCGCTGTCCCGGCGAGCAACTCACCATTCAGGTGTTCGAGGACTTTCTGCGCAAGGTCTGGCGCGACAAGATAACCTTCCACAGCCTGAACCTGCCGAACCCGCGCCAGGTGCCCATCGGCCCGAATGCGGTGATCGACGACAACATCACCTTCGGGCGGCAGACTTGATTGGGGGATCAGAGCGATATGTGGCCATGTGGGCTGGCAGCGTCGCGGTGCGAACAGGGTGCCTCCGCCGGCATGGACAGCGTGGTTGATGGCGTATTTCTGTTTGCACAGAGAAGGAACTGAGGGTCGTGGAGGGCCACAGGGGATCAGGGGGACGCCGCGCGGCAGAGTGCCGATGTTGCCGGCGTAGAGCAGGCCGATTCGTCGATCCGAGAAGGCAACGGCGAGCCGTCGTCCCCAGCTTGGGGCGGTCTATGGCCGGGGCGGCAGGACTTTGCCGGGGTTCATGATCCCGCCCGGATCGATGGCTGCCTTGATGCGCTGCATCAGGTCCAGTTCGGCGCCGCCGCGCCAGTCTGGCATCATGTAGGGCTTCAGGCGGCCGATGCCGTGCTCGGCGGAGAAACTGCCGTCGAATTCACGGACGACGTCGTTCACCGCGTCCATGATGGCATGGTCCTGCGCCAGGAACCAGGCCGGGTCGGCGTCCACCGGCTGTTCGAGATTGAAATGAATGTTGCCGTCGCCCATGTGCCCGAACGGCACCACCCGCACGCCGGGGATCAGCGCCTCGCAGGCGGCGGTCGCCTTGCGGATGAAGGCCGGCACTTGCGAAACCGGCACCGAAACGTCGTTCTTGACGCTGGCGCCTTCACGCTTCTGGCCTTCGGAGTGTTCCTCGCGCAGCTTCCACAGTGACGCCCGTTGCGCTTCCGATTCGGCGATCACGGCGTCGGCGACGGTGCCGTCTTCCAGTGCCCGCTCCAGCACCTGTTCCAACATGGCGCGCAGCCCCGCCTGCGGCCGGGGGGTGGCGAGCTCCACCAGCACGGTGAACGGCGCGGCGGTTTCCAGCGGCAGCGTCGCGCCGGGGATGTGCTTCAGCACGAACGACAGGCCCAGGCCGGACATCAGCTCGAACGCGCTGATCGCGGCGGGGTCGTGCGCCTGGAAGCGGGTGAACAGGTCCAGTGCGGCCTCGGGCGTCTGCACGGCGCACAGCGCGGCTTCGATCTCCTTCGGCTGCGGCACCAGCTTCAGCACGGCGGCGGTGATGATGCCCAGCGTGCCTTCCGAGCCGACGAACAGTTGCCGCAGGCAGTAGCCGGTGTTGTCCTTGCGCAGGCGGCGCAGCCCGTTCCAGATGGTGCCGTCCGGCAGCACCACCTCCAGCCCCAGCACCAGGTCGCGGGCGTTGCCATGGCGCACCGTGTTGTTGCCCCCGGCGTTCACCGCCAGCACGCCGCCGATTTGCGCGGTGCCTTCAGAGGAAATCGACAGCGGCAGCAGGCAGCCCCGGTCCGCCGCGGCAAGCTGCGCGGCTTTCAGCGTGACGCCGGCCTCGACCGTCATGGTCATGTCGATGGGGTCGAGGTCGCGGATGCGGTTGAGCCGCGCCAGGCTGACGACGATCTCCGAGCCGTCCTCGTTCGGCACCGCGCCGCCGACCATGGAGGTGTTGCCGCCCTGGGGGACGATGGGGGTGCCGGCGGCGGCGCACAGGCGAACGATTTCGGCCAGCTCTTGCGTACTGCCGGGGCGGACGACGGCAGCGGTGCGGCCCTGGTAGAGGCGGCGCCAGTCCTCGGTATAGGCGGCGGTGTCGGCGCGGCCGGTCAGCAGGCCGCGGTCGCCGACGACGGCGCGGATGGCGTCCAGCAGGGTGTCGGCGGGCGGCGCGGGATCGGGCATGGCGGGTCCTTTCCGGTCGGCTTTAGCGCGGGCGGCGGCCGGATGCACGCCCGGCACCGCAGGCACCCGGAAGAAATCCCTGGTGCCCGGATCCTTGCCTTGTCGTCATGGCCGGGCGTGTCCCGGCCATCCACCCCCCGCCGTCGAAGCGCAGATGGCCGGGACACGCCCGGCCATGACGGTGAGAGAACGACGGTGAGAGAACGGCCGTGACGGTGGCAACGGCCGTGCCGCCTCAGCCGGGGATGCGCACCGGCAAATGCCGAATCCCGCGGATGAAGTTGGAGTAGAGGCGCTTCGGTTCGCCCACCACCTCGATCATCGGGAAGCGGGGCAAAATTTCCTCCCACAGGATCCGCAGCTGCAGTTCTGCCAGGCGGTTGCCGACGCAGCGGTGGATGCCGAAGCCGAACGACAAATGCTGGCGCGGGCGGGCGCGGTCGATGATGAAGTCGTTGGGGTTCTCGATCGCATCCTCGTCGCGGTTGCCGGAGATGTACCACATCACCACCTTGTCGCCGGCCTTGATGGCATGGCCGCCAAGCTCGGTGTCCTGGCTTGTGGTGCGGCGCATGTGGATCACCGGCGTGTGGTAGCGGATGATCTCCGGCACCAGGCTTTCGATCAGCTTCGGGTTGGCCATCAGCTTGCGGTACTGGTCGGGGAACTGGTTCAGCGCCATCAGCCCGCCGCTCATGGAGTTGCGGGTGGTGTCGTTGCCGCCGACGATCAGCAGCGACAGGTTGCCCATGAACTCCTTCAGCGGCATGTCGCGCGTCGATTCACCGTGCGCCAGCATCGACAGCAGGTCGAATTTCGGCGGCTGGTTGCGGCGCTCATTGAACAGCGCGCTCATGGCGGCGGCCATTTTCTTCAGTTCCTCGAACCGTTCCTGCTCGGAATGAACCGGCGAGGACGGGTCGCGGACGTTGCAGATGGCGACGTCGGACCAGTAGGTGAGCTGCGTGCGCTCCTCGAACGGGTAGTCGAACAGGGTGGCCAACATCATCGTGGTCAGCTTGACCGAGACGTGCTCGACCCAGTCGAAGGTTTCGTTGCGCGGAAGGGCGTCCAGCACCAGGCGGGTGCGCTCGCGGATCAGCGGCTCCATGTTGGCGAGGTTGGCGGGCGCGACGATCGGGCTGGCGACCTTGCGCTGCTCGTCGTGCTTCGGCGGGTCCATGCGGATGAAGCTGGGGCGCTGCAGGTCGAGGGGGAAATCCTCGATCGTGATGCCGCCGATTTCGTTGGAGAAGACCTCGTGGTGCACCTCGCAGTGCATGATGTCCTTGTATTTCGTCACCGACCAGTAGGGGCCGTACAGGCTGTCGGGGACGTAGGTGATCGGCGCCTCGCGGCGCAGGCGCTTGAAATACGGGTACCAGGTGTCGTTCTGGTACAGCGCAGGGTCGGAGACGTCGTAGCGGTCGAGCGGCAGGCTGTAGGCGGGGCTGGACGTATCGATCGGAACGGGTGCGTTCATGGTAGGCCTCCCTTTGGTCCGGCAGGCCAGCATGAAGGCGGGTGGATGGTCAATACATTGGTTTGCGTGCCCGCTGCCCTGGACGCGAGCCGCCGATGTGGCGACAGCAAGCCGCAGGTAGGTTGGCACCGGCCGTCGGCGCGGCTTCATCGTCATGCCGGGCCTTCGCCTTGCATGGCGACCGGGGCAGGCCGCCCCGCCCCAAGCGGTGTCCCAGCCGACCTGCGGTTTGCTGTAATGCTGCGCGAGTACCCCGCCACGGGATGGCCAGGGGTTGGTGCCAGCGATCCTCCTCAACACGGCCAGTACTGCTTTCCGCGAGCGGGGCGCCATGCCTGTGACGTCGGTCACGCGCCGGAGCCGCTCGCTACTGATCGTCTTGTTCATTTGCCCGCTGGCGTATAGCCTTGGATGAGGTGAAGCCCACAATAGACACCAATCAGGATTGAAATGTGGATTGGCGCCCAGACCCGGTTTAACGGCGCGGGGTCTCGAAGCGCCAGGCTGTCGGTCGATAATTGGGCCAACGTGTCTGATTGGAGCTGAAACTGAATGCCCCGGATGCAAGGACCGAGGCCGATCCGATACAGGCAAGCCAGGCTCCGTATGTGGCGTGCACAATCCGGCTGTTGCGTGGATGTGCCAGCCCCGGCCGGCCGCGATGGTCAGCAGGACAGCGGAGTTCCATGATGCGCCCACGGTTCCTTCTGGCGGCCTTGGCGTGCGTCGTGCTGGCGGTCGGGGCGACTGCTGCCGCCCTCTACGGATACGCGCTGCCTGAGTTGTCGAGTGCGCGGCCGGAGCCGCCGAAGGTTGAAATCGCCATTGCCGCCTGGCTGCTGCGCCACAGCGTGCCGGAAGCAGACCGCGCGCAGCGGAATCCATTGGAAAGCGATCGGGCCGATATCGTGGCAGGCCGCGATCTGTTCCGCGAAAAGTGTGAGATCTGCCATGGCTATGACGGGAGTGGCCGAACACAGATCGGCGCCGGCGAGTATCCCCGTCCGCCGCCGCTCCGTGCGCTCGCGGCGTCCCTGACGGACGGGGAGATGTACTACCACATTCGCAACGGTATTCGAAACACCGGCATGCCGGCCTGGAACATGCCGGAGCGGCAGATCTGGCAACTGGTCCTGTATATCCGCCACTTGCCGATTACGGTTCCGATGTCGCGGCAGGCCGCCAGCGCGGCCATGTCTCTTCACGGCGCATTTTCGCTCGCGCCGCCGGCTGTTGCCGCGCCGGGCGATGCCGAACCAAATCGGCATTATGTCGGGTCTGCCGAATGTCGGTCGTGCCACGCCGGCATCTATGACCGCTGGAAGACCACGCCGATGGCAAACGTCGTCCGTGACCCACGCCAGCACCCCGAGGCGATTACGCCGGATCTCTCCAAGCCAGATCCGCTTGTAACCTTCGGCAAGGACGACATAGCCTTCGTCTACGGCAGCCTCTGGAAGCAACGCTACTTCAAGAAAGTCGGCGACGACTACTTTCCGGAGCCCGCGCAGTGGGACATCACGCACCATATGTGGCGAAAGTATTTCGTCAGGAACGGAGCCGACTGGTGGGCGCCGCTGTATCCCCCGGACAATTTCCAGCGCCCAACAGGCCCGTTATGCGATGGGTGCCACTCGGTGAACTACGACATCAACACCAGGAACCCGACCGAGTGGAACGTCGGCTGTGAGCGTTGCCACGGACCCGGCAGCGAGCACGTGAAAAACCCGGTACGTGAAACCATCATCAACCCGGCGCGGCTCGACTACGTGCATGCCAACGACACCTGCATCCAGTGCCATTCCCAGGGGCGGCCTCTGGCCAATCCGATCAATGGCAAATACTATGACTGGCCGGTCGGTTTCCATATGGGCCTGAACCTCGACGACTTCTGGAAACTCGAAGAGCACAAGCTCGGCGAAACCACGTTCACGCACTTTCCCGACGGCACGGCGCACAAGAATCGCATGCAGGGCAATGACTTCGTTCAGAGCCTGATGTACAACCGCGGGGTCGCCTGCTTTAGTTGCCATGACGTGCACGGTACCAGGTATCAGGCGCAACTGCGCGAGCCGCCGGCTGAAATGTGCTTCGCCTGCCATGGTACCCACACCCAGAACGGGCCCCATACCGCTACGATCGAAGAACATACGCATCACAAGCCGGGCAGTCCGGGCAGCCAGTGCATTGCCTGCCACATGCCGCGCATCGAGCAGACCATTGCCGACGTGAGCGTTCGTGCCCATACGTTCCGCTTCATCACGCCGGCCGAGACGGACACGTATGGCATCCCCAACCCATGTACGACTTGCCATAAGGACAAGCCGACATCATGGGCTGCCTCTGCCCTGAAGACCTGGCAGGAGCGCTCGCCGTGGCGCATGGGGGTCAATCAGTAATCAACGCACTCGCCGCTGTTGATCGAACGACCAGCGGCGGATCTTCTCGCGCCTCCAACCGATACAGACGGGCGGAACCGCAGCCGGGAGCATGGCTCCGGGTCAACCAGGCGCAACAATCCGCCCCTGGCTAAGGTCAATCATCTTTGTTCCGAGCCCCGCAGGCTTCATCCCGGCCACGCGTGAGTGCCCGCCACTGTCAGCACTGCAACGGGCACCACGGATTTCGCCTCGGATATCCAACCCTGGCCTTCCATCCTCAGCAACACCCACGGAACCGACCCTTGCCGACGGCGTAGCGGGCCTCCTGCCGTTCGCGGAAGAACGCCTCGTAGCTCATGATCTCCTGCCCGGGATGCGTCGTCTTCCGGTGCGTGAGATAGGCCTGGTAGTCCGGCACGCCCACCATCAGCCGTGCCGTCTGGGTGACCCGTTCGCAGACCAGCTTGAATTTAGTCATCGCCCACGCCCTTCATTGCACCGCCGATTTCGATCGCCGTGCTGCGCGGCGCCATCAGCGCCCGCAGGCAGGCGTTGGCGCCGAAATACACCATGGTGATGACGATCAGCGCGAACACCGCCGCCAGCGTGGCATCGACGTAGTCGTTGAACACCACGCGGCTCATTTCGCCCAGGCTCCTGGCCGGTGCCAGCACCTTGCCGGTCTCGATGGCGTAGTTAAATCGTTGCGCGTGAGCAAGAAAGCCGATCTTCCAGTCGGGGCTGAGCACCTTCTGCGCCCCGGCGGTGACGGTGCAGATCACCAGCCAGGCGGTCGGGACCAGCGTCACCCAGGCGTAGCGCTGCCGCTTCATCTTGAACAGCACTGTCGTGCACAGGATCAGCGCGATCGCCGCCAGCATCTGGTTCGACGTGCCGAACAGCGGCCACAGTGTCCAGATCCCGCCCAGCGGATCGATCACGCCCTGGTACAGGAAATAGCCCCAGGCCATGCAGGCCAGGGCGGAGCCAATCAGGTTGTTGGCCCAGGATTCCGTCGCCCGGAACGCCGGGATGGCGTTGCCCACAAGGTCCTGGATCAGGAAGCGGCAGACCCGGGTGCCGGCGTCGACGGTGGTCAGGATGAACAGTGCCTCGAACAGGATGGCGAAGTGGTACCACAGGCTCATCAGCCACGATCCGGTCAGGCCCGACAGGATGGTCGCCATCCCCACCGCCAGCGTCGGCGCGCCGCCGGTGCGCGACAGGATCGTGCTCTCGCCGACGTCATGCGCGATCTGCGTCAGCATGTCCGGCGTGACGGTGAAGCCCCAGCTGCTGATCACCTGCGCCGCGTGCGCCGGGTCGGTGCCGATGATCCCGGCGGCGCTGTTCATGGCGAAATACACGCCGGGATGGATCACCGAGGCGGCGACCATGGCGATGATCGCCACGAACGATTCCATCAGCATCGCGCCATAGCCGATGAAGGCGATCTGGTTCTCGTTCTCGATCATCTTCGGCGTGGTGCCGGACGAGATCAGCGAGTGCCAGCCGGACACGGCGCCGCAGGCGATGGTGATGAACAGGAACGGGAAGACGCTGCCGGCCCAGACCGGCCCGCTGCCGTCGACGAACTGCGTGATGGACGGCATCTGCAGCACCGGCCGCACGATGACGACGCCGATGGCCAGCAGGGTGATGGTGCCGACCTTCAGGAACGTGGACAGGTAGTCGCGCGGCGCCAGCAGCAGCCATATCGGCAAGACCGAGGCGACGAAGCCATAGCCGATGATCAGCAGCGCCAGCGTCTCCGGCCGCAGGGTGAACAGCGGCCCCCAGACCGGGTCCGCCGCGACGTACTGCCCGCCGATGAGCGCGGTCAGCAGCAGCACGACGCCGAGGACGGACATCTCGGCGATCCGCCCGGGCCGGATGAAGCGGCCGTACAGGCCCATCAGCAGGGCGATCGGGATGGTGGCGGCGACGGTGAACGTGCCCCACGGGCTACCGTTCAGCGCCTTCACCACCACCAGCGCCAGCACCGCCAGCAGGATGATGCAGATCAGCAGGATGCCGATGCCGGCCACGGTGCCGGGGCCGGTGCCGATCTCGGTGCGGATCATGTCGCCGAGCGAGCGGCCGTCGCGGCGGGTGGACAGGAACAGCGCCGTCATGTCCTGCACCGCGCCGGCGAACACGACGCCGGCCAGCAGCCACAGCGTGCCGGGCAGGTAGCCCATCTGCGCCGCCAGGACGGGGCCGACCAGCGGCCCGGCGCCGGCGATGGCGGCGAAATGGTGGCCGAACAGCACGTATTTGTTGGTCGGCACGTAGTCCAGGCCGTCATTGTGCCGGTACGCCGGAGTCGGCCGGCCGGGATCGATCCGGAAGACCGTTCGGGCGATCCACAGGCCGTAGAAACGATAGGCGATGAAGTAGATGCACACTGCGGCGGTCACCAGCCAGGCGGCGTTCACCGCCTCGCCCCGCCACAGCGCGACGATGCCGAACGAGACCGTTCCCAGCAAGGTCACGGCAAGCCAAATTAGCCGGTTCGTTAGGGGCATTATTCCCTCTGTGACAGATTCCCGCGCCGCTGGTCCACTGCCCGGGGCCGCGCATTGATTGACGTCAACGGATAGCCTAAGCACGCGGCGTTGTGGAGAAGAACCTGTGCAGCCGATCCGGCTGCTTTTGGGCATGATGGCGCGATGGACGAGAACGAACACCTGAAGGCGGCAGCCGCCGCGGCCCGCCAGGCCAGCCACATCCTGGCGCGCAGCCCGGCCGGCACGCGCAACGCCGCGCTGCGGACCATGGCGGACGCAGTGCGCGCCGGCATGCGGGAGATCCTGGCGGCGAACGCCGCCGACGTCGCGGCCTATCAGGGCACCGCCGCCTTCCTCGACCGCCTGACGCTGACGGAAGCGCGGGTCGAGGCGATGGCGCGGGGCCTGGAGGACGTCGCGTCGCTGCCCGACCCGCTGGACCGCGTGCTGGCGGACTGGACGCGGCCGAACGGGCTGCGCATCCGGCGCATCGCCACGCCCATCGGCGTCATCGGCATGATCTATGAAAGCCGGCCGAATGTCGGCGCGGACGCCTCGGCGCTGTGCCTGAAGTCGGGCAACGCGGTGATCCTGCGCGGCGGGTCGGACAGCCTGCACAGCGCGCGGGCGATCAATGCGGCGCTGCAGAAGGGCCTGGTGGCCGCCGGCCTGCCGGAAGCCTGCATCCAGGTCGCGCCGACCGCCGACCGCGCCTATGTCGCGGCGATGCTGGCCGGGGCGGGGCTGCTGGACCTGATCATCCCGCGTGGAGGAAAATCGCTGGTGGAGCGGGTGCAGCGCGAGGCGCGGGTGCCGGTGCTGGCGCATGCCGAGGGGCTTTGCCACACCTACGTCCACGCCGCGGCGGACCCGGCGATGGCGCGGCGGATCCTGGCCAACGCCAAGATGCGCCGCACCGGCATCTGCGGCGCGACCGAGACGCTGCTGATCGACCGGTCGATTGCCGCTTCCCTGCTGCCGCTGCTGGTGGCCGATCTGCGGGCGCTGGGCTGCGCGTTCCGGGCCGATGCGGCGGCGCGGGCGATCGTGCCGGACCTGCCGGCGGCGTCGCCCACGGATTTCGACACCGAGTGGCTGGACGCGATCCTGTCGGTCGCGGTGGTTGACGGCGTCGACGCCGCCCTGGCGCACATCGCCGCGCACGGCAGCGAGCACACCGACGCCATCGTCACCGAGGACGCGGCGGCGGCGGACCGCTTCCTGCGCGGCGTGGACAGCGCGGTGGCGATGTGGAACGCCTCCACCCAGTTCTGCGACGGCGGCGAATTCGGCTTCGGCGCCGAGATCGGCATTGCGACGGGGCGAATCCACGCGCGCGGGCCGGTGGGGCTGGAGCAACTGACGACCTACCGCTACCTCGTCACCGGCACGGGGCAGGTGCGTCCCTGAGAGACGTCGAGCCGATCCCCCGCTTCGGCCACCGGCGGCGCCTGCGGGTCGGGCTGCTGGGCGGGTCGTTCAACCCGGCGCACGAGGGGCACCGGCATGTCGCGGAGCAGGCGGCGCGGTGGCTGCGGCTGGACCAGGTCTGGCTGCTGGTCTCACCGGGGAATCCGCTGAAGCCCGAGGCCGGCATGGCTCCGTTCGCCGAGCGGCTGGCCAGTGCAAGGCGGATCGCCGACGGGCGGCGCGTGCTGGCCAGCGGGGTCGAGGCGGACCTGGGCACGCGCTACACCGTGGACACGATGCGGCGGCTGACGCGGCTGTTTCCGCGGGTGAAGTTCGTCTGGATCATGGGCGCCGACATCCTGGACGAGCTGCCGCGCTGGCGCCGCTGGACCGATATCGCCGGGCGGCTGCCGTTCGCGGTGCTGCCTCGGCCGAATTACAACGCGCGGGCGCTTGCGGGACAGGCGGCGCATCGGCTACGGGCAGGACGCCGGCGGCCACGGGAGGCCCTGCTGCTGCCCGGCGCCGCGCCGGGCTGGGTGTTCCTGCCGGTGCGGGAGAACCCTGTGTCCGCCACGGCGATCCGTCGTGCCGCCGCTGAAGGAATTGTGCCATAACGAAGACGCCGAAAATGCCTCCGTCGCCTGCCCGGCACCAGCCGGCGCCCCGGAAGAAGGCCGCGAAGCCGGCTTTGGCCGACGCCGCGATGGTCGGCAGCCCGCGCAAGAAGACGATCGCCGCCGGGCCGAAGAAAGCCGCCGCGCCGCGGGCGCGCAAGGTGAAGATCGAGCCGTCGGAGCTGGATCGGCTGCAGGGGGTGATCGTCGGGAGTTTGGAGGACGACAAGGCGGAGAACGTGGTGACGCTAGACCTGGCGGGGAAGGCGATGTTCTGCGACCGGATGGTGATCGCGACGGGGCTGGCGGATCGCCAGATCACGGCGATGGCGCAGCATCTGAGCGAGAAGCTGAAGGAGGCGGGGCTGAAGCGGGTGCAGGTGGAGGGGGCCGGCGGGTCGGACTGGGTGCTGATCGATGCCGGGGACATCGTGGTGCATCTGTTCAAGCCGGAGGCGCGGGCGATGTACGCGCTGGAGAAGATGTGGGGGGAGGATCTGGACGAGGCGGTTTGAGGGGGGAAATGGGCTACTTTCGCCCCGGTACCGCAACGCCTCCCTTGCGCAGAATCCCAGCTTCTACCCGAAAAATGTCGGGTACGTTGATTTTGCCATTTGCGCGTTCCTCCATCACGGCTATCCGGGTCATTGTCTTGAGAAGAGCACCTGGGTCATGATCCAAATAGAAATCGATCGGTGCCAACCACTGCTTGCGGTCGGACTTTTCGATGATATTTTCTATGACTTTGTGTTCTTTCCAAAGAGCAAACAGCTCCTGCTTCGACATTGGCACAAACTGGCGGCGAAGCGGCGCCAGGGACGAATCTATCCAAGGAAAGCTCTCCCGTAGCTCTACCAGCCTCGTCGTTGACGCCTGCCTCACGCCGTCGATAAGGCCAAGATGATCAACTGCCTGATCCTTCGGGGGAGGAACGTGACCCGCGGCTGTCTTCCAGGCGGTGAGAAAAGTCCGTGGGGAGCAGTTATTGCGTGCATCACCTAGATGCAGTGGTACCCATGTATACACTCGTCCGCGCTTCTTGTGCCTGCCCATATACTCTCCCGCCAACGCCGCAATGAGCCTGGCTTGTTCATCGAGCGCCGACATGTTCAAGCGGCCATTGCGTGGCAGAGCCAGGCGGGCATTCGTTTCATCTGCCAGCAGTTCCAACTGCAGTCGCGCATCACCGCGGCGGAGTAGTTCAAAAAATAGCAAGCCGTACAATTCATATGGATGCCACGTCAAGTCAACGTAGTCATTCCTGATCTTGGAGCTGTCGGGAAACTGAAACGGCTCCGTATCGGCAAACTGATCCACGCGCATAAATATTTTTGCGCGGATGGCCTGGAACGACCGCAATCCCACTGCACGAATCAACAATGCTTTGGTCAACGCTTGAATAGCGCCCCAGTTTGGCGCCAGTCGATCCAGGGCGTCGAAGACGATCAGAGCAGATTTGCCTTTGGCGGCAAGCGAATTGTCAGCATCAGTTAGTGCACGTGCATAAAATTCCGGGTTATTCTGGAGTAGCTGAATTGCCTGGGAGAAACCTGGTCCTGGCCCTTCCTGAACAAAGGAATGTGCAGCACGTAGTAGAGTAGCCCGCCAGATTAGTTCTGGTTTGCATCCGGAGTCACAAGCATGTGCTATCTCGTCGGTCGTGGGCGCTACAGCTGTTAACTTTTCCGAACCATTGAAGCCTATGGCAACTTCTGTTCGTGCAAGAGACGGAATGCCGTATACTTGCGCCAACCGCTCTCGCAGCGCCCCATTGAACAGCGCGTGCGTCCAGAAACTCTTCCCCATTCCGCGGTTGCCGACGACGAGCTGACGTTTGAGATCAAGCACGTTGCGATGGCCTTCGGGGAAAAAAGCCCTGTCTGTCTCAATATTCTCGTTCGGTTCGACCTTCGGGGACAACTCAAATGTTGCTATCTCAGCACGAATTAGGTAGAAGTCTATAAGATTCTTCCCCATTATAGCGGCTCTCGCATACTTTGGGCATTGTCCGTGGCGCTCATGGCTATGATCGCGTCCACTTGATCAAGAAAAGGCCGAAAGGTCAGCTCATAAAAACCTTGCAACAGCTGGTCCGGAGCGCGCGAAGAGTCGAAATCAACAAACGACTGGTTAAAGGGGATGACAAGTGGCCAATGTGGAGCGCTATCATCGTCGATGTCGAAATTCAGATCGCTCTCTCCGGCATTTTCCTCTGCGTCATAGAGGTACTCAGCGAAAAGATCATACCACTCGTCCCGGTATCTGGCGGATACCTGGGGATCAAGGCTCGCCTTGGCGTAAACTGGCTTCAACATCAGCCGCCAATCAGCATCACGACCGGCAGCACGGTCGCGCAGGGCCAGGAGCCGCAGAGCCGCAAATAAAGCTCTATATCCTTGTACCGTCTGCTTCTGTGCAGTGCCAAAGAGCAGGACCGTTGCGCCTAAGCCGAGGACGGCTGGTGCAGCCAATTCCGCAAGGCCGGCACGACTATCAATCAGGACGACATCGTAGCCGGCCTGTGCGGCCAGGCGGGCTATCATGGTCGAGATCTGACTGCCAACCGAGACGGACTCGCCTTGGTCGGTTACATCTTCAATCATTGCGCGAGCAAGCTTGGGCAGGATGTTCTCCGGGTGATCCATACTTTGTCGGCCTAGTGCAGGTACAACGTCCACACGTCCACCTTCACCTTTTGTAAGAGCACTCGTCCCTACGAATTCAGGCAAATCGGCATCCTGGATTCCATTGAGTCCATCTTCGACAAGGAAATCCACAACGCCAAGCCGCGGCATTCGCTCGTCGTCGAGGAGCAAATTGCCCAGACCAGGAGCTTCCAGGTCCAGATCCACGACTAGTACACCTCGCCGGAAGTGGCGACTCCGTTGATGGGTGGCCCGGCGCGGGTGAGTCTGGTTTGCCACAGTCTGGCGGCAATCGCCGTGACCAGCCGCCGTCAGGAGCCGTTCTGGCGAGTCAGGAGCGGCCTGAATATGGCAGGCCACAGGCTCACGCCTCGCCCTGATTCACCGGAGCCTTCATGCCCCGTCTGACTGCCGCCCCGAT
>NZ_NHRY01000135.1 GCF_002937115.1 Rhodopila globiformis
CATGGCCATCAATGTCATGCAGACGAACGGCGACAAGGACGCCTTGCGCGGCAAGTTCCAGAAGGCCGCCTGGGACAACGCCTATCTCGCTCGCCTCCTGGCACTATTCTGAAGTGCGATTGCCCTGTACGATGACCGATGCCGGAACAGCCTGCCTCCTGTCCGGGAGGCAGGCCGCGATCACCGTGGGCGGACGGTTATTGTTCGCTGCCGCAAGCCCTCGCCCGAAGCCGGCGGTGGCGTTGCAGACAGCGCCGTGGGTTCGCCCGTTCCGCGCCCCCCGCACGGTCAGAAGCGATAGGAAAAGCCGGTGGCGACCTCGTCCTGCGACATCCGCAGCGTGATCGGGTTCCCGCCGAATGCCGTCGGCGCATAGCCCGACAGCGAATTCTCGAATGCATGCATATAGGCAATCGTCCAGCCCCAGTGCTTCGACAGCTTGTAGCTGAGGCCGAACGCGACGTGCGTGGAAACCACCGCCGGTGCCAGGATGTTGAACATTACCTGCGAGGAACTGCTGATCGACGGGGTGGCATAGCTGACCCCGGTCCGCAGCGTCAGCGCCGGAGTCACGTTCCATCGGGCGCCAATGCGGAAGATGTTGACGTCCTGCCAGCCGAAGCCGGGGCCGTTGCTGGCGCCAATAAGTCCCTGGAACGGCCAGCTGCCACTGTTGGCGACGGACGGGATGGCGCCGAAGAAGATGCGCTCGTACTCCAGCAGCAACGTCACCCCGGGCATCGGCTTGATGCCAACGCCGAACGACAGCGTGGGCGGGATGTTGAGGGAGCCGCCGCCGGCGAACAGGCCGCGGTAGCTGTTGAACTTCGACATGTACATCTCGGACTGGTAGGCAAGGCCGACGTCCAGCCAGGGCTGCGCCTGCCACAGCAGGCCGGCCTTGAAGCCGCCGCCGAACGACCAGTTGTAGCCCTTGCCGGTCAGGTCCTGCGGCGCCTGCGACAGCGGCCCGAACATCTCCAGGCCGGTCGCCGAGAGCCGCTGCATCGCGAACACCGGCGCGAAACCGACGGTGACGGTGTCGCTGACCCGGTGCGAAACGTTCAGGGCGATGAACTGCTGGCCCATGTCGATCGCCGTGTTGGCGGTGCTGAAGCCAACGCGCCCACCGAACAGCGGCTCGCCATAGTGCACGTCCATGCCGCCGTTGGCGAAGGTGATCAGGCCGATCGAGGTGGTGTCGCTGATCCGGTTGTTGTAGCCGCCGCACAGAATGGGGAAGTAAGGATTCTTGCTGTTGAAGGTGCCCGGCGTAAGCGGCGCGAAGGGGCTGTTGCCGTTGCCGATGCTCACGCTGCGCTGCGGCATGAACGACGTGAAGCACAGGCCGGCGACGGTGCCGACCTCCAGGCCGAGGGCCGGGTTCTGCGCGAGGTCAAGCGGGTTTGAGCCGATGGTCAGCCCTGCCCCGGCCGAGGCCTTGGACGGACCGCCATAGCCGTTCGAGAAAAACCCGTTGGTGGCCTGCCCGTCGTTCGGCAACAAGGCGGAACCGATCAGCAGCGCACTGATTGCGGCAACCTGGCGTAGCTTCAGCTTCATGGCGTTTCCTGATCCGTGTGTTCGCGTGTTGTTTCGGCACCGTTGTCAGGTGAAAGGGCACGCGCGGCCAGCGGCGGAGACCCCGTTTACCTCCCATTTCGCGACAATCGGCTCGCGTTGTTACGGAAACTTAGGGGTGGATTGTTTCTGCGGGTAGTATATGTTTACTACTGGTTTTATTACTGCGCCGCGGGCGGCCGCGGACACGCCGGCAAGGCAGGGAGGAAGCCATGAGCCAGGGCATGCCGGAGTTGCCGCACCACACCGAGGTCGCGGGCGGAACGACGCTGGATGCGATGTTCGCGCGGTGCGACCGCGAGCAGAACCACGAACACCTGCCCGAGAAACGGTCGTTCCGGATCCACGGCCACTCCACCACGCTCAGCATCGAGCGCGCCTTCTGGCTGGTGCTGGAGATGATCGCCGACGACGAAGCCACCACCCTTGCCGGACTGGTCATGCGCATCCACGACCATTGCCAGGTCGTCAATGACCGCAACCTCGCGTCGTGCCTGCGGGTGGTCTGCCTGAAATACGTCGAACTGCGGGCCTGCCGGCGCCGGCGAAGAGGCGCCTCGGGAAAGCGGCCGGCCGCGCCGGGAAAAAGCGCCGGCGCTGCCAGGCTTGCCGCGGACAGGGGGCCGGAGGATAACGCCTGCAGTCCGGCGTGCGAGGCGGTCGTTGCCTCACCGTCCTGGCCGGGCGTGTCCCGGCCATGACGGTGAGGGGTGGATGGCCGGGACACGCCCGGCCAGGACGGTGAGGAAGAAGCTCTTGCTCCGCCGGACGCCCTATCCTGATACCTATGGGGCCCTGCCCTACCCCCTTGAAACAGCGAGGCGCCTGCTGATTTCCCGTGCTTGCCGAGCGCACCAATTGCGCTAGACTGTCGCCATGAACCTCCGAGACATGCGCCCGAACGCCGGGCGCGCCGCCGGCTTTCTCAAATCGCTGGCGAATGAGCATCGCCTGATGATCCTCTGCTCCCTTATCGAGGGCGAGAAATCCGTGGGCGACCTTCAGGAGGAACTCAACATGCGCCAGCCGCACCTGTCGCAGCAGCTTTCACGGCTGCGCCTGGGCGGTCTCGTGGAGACGCGACGGGAGGCGCAGACGATCTACTACAGCCTGACGGACGAGACGGCGACCGAGGTCATCGGCGTGCTGCACCGCCGGTTCTGCAAGGCGAAGCCACGTCAGCGGACCCGGCAAGCGGCCACGCGGGCTACGTCCGCCGCGCGGCGCGCCGATCCAGCCACGCCGGACGCCCGGCTCTGAGCCGAGCGGCACCGTGCTTGTGTTGCAATGCAGCCATACAGGTGGACGGGGCCTCTCCCGCGTGATGGATGGGTTTGCCCCCTTTCAGCCCGCGCGCCGGATGACGAAGCGGAACACGCCGTTGTCGTTGACCGAGCTGAGCAGCTCGTTGCCCGTCGTGCGGCAGAATGCCTCGAAGTCCTTCACCGATCCCGGATCGGTTGCGAGAATTTCCAGCGTCGCGCCGCTGTTCATCGCGCCCAGCGCCTTGCGCGCGCGCAGGATCGGCAGTGGGCAGTTGAGCCCCTTGGCATCCAGCACCTGATCGGCCATGTGACTCTCCCACTCAGATGTAAAGGTTGATTTCCGACTTGGTCGCGGTTTCGATGTAGGTGGCCGCGCCGCCCAGCACCGGCCCCTCGATCATGTCTTCCGGCTTGTACTCGAACAGATCCATCGTCATCTGGCAGGCGATCATTTTCACGTCCGATTCGATGGCGGCCATGCGCAGTTCCTCGATGCTGGCGACGCCCTTTTTCGCGATCATGCTTTTCATCATGCCGGTCGCCAGGGAATCGACGCCGGGCAGCATCGAAACGATATTCGGCATCTTCATGTGCATGCCCATCATCGGCATCTCCATTGCCGGATTGCCCAGCGTGGAGATGCCCAGATCGAGCTTCTTCTTCAGCAGCGAAAGGCCGTAGAAGGTGAAGAACATCGTCACCTCCAGCCCCATCGCCGCCGCCGTGGTGGCCAGGATGAAGGGCGGATAGGCCCAGTCCAGCGTGCCCTTGGTGACGATGATCGACATCCGCTTGGCGTTGCCGGACTCTTCGTTTGCCATGTGAGTGGTCCCCCCAAACGCCGGTGTTTCAGGGCGCACAGCCGGCAAAGCTGTCCGCCGTCATCTTCGCTTCATAGGGTGCCGTAGCCTGCGACCCCGGAACGAGCTTGTCGGTGCCGCCCGCGGCGGTCGGCCGGACCTTGAGCATCCAGCCCTCGCCATAGGGATCGCTGTTGGCAAGCCGGGGATTGGCGACCATGGCGTCGTTCACCTCGGTTACTTCCGCATCGAATGCGACCTTTGCGGGGCCGACCCATTTGCCGGATTCGATGGTTGCGCAGGACTTGCCTGCCTGCACCGCACGCCCCGCCTTGCGCGGCGTGAACGCCACCAACTGCCCGGCCATGGCGACGGCAACAGCCGTCATGCCAAGCGTAAAGGTCCCGTCGCCGTTGTTGCGGTACCAGATGTTGTTGTCCACGTCGTAGAGAAGATCGTCCGGCAGATTGCAGCCACGAACGGTCGCCATTTCCAAACCTCCTTACTGCGCTTCCTGGGTCCGCAGCGGGCGGGCTGCGCAGCAGAACTCGCCAAGCCCGCTGTTCTGCAGCTTGCCACTGATGAACAACAGCAGATGACGGCAGACCATGGCGGCGAACCTCAGGTGCGTCGGTGAACTTTGACTGTCAACGATACTTATGTTGCAGTGATAAATCAATTCGCGGCAGGACTCCCGGCATGCATTGAAGCTGGGATCGCCGCGCGCGCCCTGGCGCTGCAAGGCCAGCAGCCGGTAGCCTTCGAGCCGTCCCTGGGTCGGCTCGCGCTGGTGCGCCAGCAGCCATTGCTCCAGCGCCTGTTCCGCCGCCGCCTGCAGCCGGACGCAAATGGCGTCGCGGTCGGCCTGCAAGGCGTCGTCGCTTGCGAACAGGACCGGAACGACCGCCGTGTCGTCCAGTTCGTCGAACAGCGTCGCGATCTCCGCCGCCGGGGCTTTCGGTTCCGCGGGTTCCATGCGCCATCACCCCAGACCGCGGGCACGCAGCATGCCGACGGAATCCGAGAAATTCTCGTGCACGCCGACCTGCCGCGCGGAAAGCCCGAGGGCCAGGCCCAGAAGCTGCGTGAAATACAGGATCTTTACGTTCGTCTTCTTGCCGAACACCTTCTCGCCGCGGCTCTGGTGCATTTCCAGCCCGCTGTGGCAGGTCGCGCATTCGGTGGCGATGACGTCGGCGCCGCACGCGTCGGCGGTGGTGAGAATGTTCAGCACCAACCGCGTAGAGGTGTCGGAGTCCGACAGCGTGTGAGCGCCACCGCAGCACGCGGTCTTCAGCGGAAACTCCACGTTCACGGCCCCCGCCGCGCCCAGCACGTCGTCCATGAAGTGCGGCTTCAGCGTCGATTCGCTGCCCGGCCCCTTGTCCTTTTCGGGGAAGATGTGGCGCGGCCGGGAGTACATGCAGCCGTAATAATTCGCCACCTTCAGGCCGGAGAGCGACTTCTTCACCCGCGCCCGCAGCCCGTCTTCGCCGATGGCTTTCTTGATCCAGTCCAGGGCATGGATGGTTTCGACCGTGCCGGGCTGATAAGAAGCGTGGCCCGCCTTGGTGGAAATCCGTTTCTCCGTCTCGATGCTGGCCGGATCGTTCCGCAGGTCGTACTCGGCTTTTTTCAGGTTGTGGTAACAGCCGTTGCACGGCGCCATGACCGCCGTGTGGCCCATCTTCGCGGCAATGCCCAGGTTGCGGGCCGACAGATAGGTCTGCAGCTTGGGGTCGGTACTCTTCACCTCCATGGCGCCGCAGCAGTTCCAGTTCTGCAGCTCCTCGATTTCCAGCCCGAGCGCCTTGGCGACGGCGCGCGTCGAGCGGTCGTAGGCGTGCGCGGTGCCTTCCAGGGCGCAGCCGGGATAATAGGCGACCTTTTGATACGCCTGCGTCATACGTGCGTTCCTTCCCCTGCCGACAGGTGCAGCGCCCTGCGTTCGGCACGTCCTTGCTGCTGCAAGTAATCCGTGATCGCGGCGCGCGACTTCGACCATTTGCGCGTCTTCGGCCGCAGCACCGCAGACAGTCCAAGCCGGAGCAGCATTTTCACCGGCAGGCGCGAAACCAGGCCGATTACCATTGATTCCAGCCAGGGCTGGCGCAGCGCCTGGCCAGTGCTGGCGAAGAAGCGGCGGAGCACGCGGCCTTCCTCGACCTTGCCGGTCGCGAAGATCTGGTTGGAGAACTCCCGGTCGAAGATCGTCGACGGCGAATCCGGCGTGTGGCCCTTCAGTTCCAGCCAGTGCGCGGTCGCCTTCATCACGCCTTCCGGCACCACGTCACGCGGACAGGTATAGGTGCATTTGTTGCAGGACACGCACTGCCACAGGATGTCCTTGTCCCGCAACAGTTCTTCTTCCAGGCCGATACGGATCAGGTAGATCCAGTAGCGCGGATTGAAGCGTGCCTCGATGGCATTCACCGTACAGGTGTTGGTGCATGATCCGCATTGCCAGCAGCGGTGGATATACTCCCCGCCCGGCAGGGCGGCGATCTCGTCCTGCATGTCTTCGTTGTAGTCGGTGATCGTGCGCGACCCGATGAAGGTGCTCCAGTCACCGGATACGTCCACGCCCTGCAAATTCATGCTCTCGTGCCGGATGATATTTTCCGGCCGTATCAGAGACTTTTCATGAATTGGCACGTTTGCCCTCCCCGTTGCGGCGCGAGGCCCGCTGTTACTCGGCCGCTTCCTGGACCGGCATGCGCATGGCCGCAAGGACGGCGATGGCGGCGGATTGTCCCTGCGCGATCGAATCGTCGATCGTTTCTGGGCCGGTGGCGGCGCCGGCCACGAACACGCCGGGACGGCTGGTTCCGCCGGCCGCGCTGTACACCGGCGCCTTGCGGACATAGCCGTATTTGTCGAGCTGAATGCCGAACACCGAGGCGATGTGCACGTTGTCGACGTTCGGATCCATGCCGACGGCCTGCACCACCATGTCGAACGGTATGGTGATCGGCCGTTTTACCAGCGTATCTTCGCCCTTCAGGATCAGCCGCTTGCCGTCCGAGGCAACCTCGGCGATGCGCGCCTTGATGTACTTGACCCGGTGCTCCTCCTGGCTTTCCCAGTAATAGGGGCCTTCGTACAGGCCGAAGGTGCGCACGTCCATGTAGTAGATATAGACACTGCTTTTCGGCAGCGCCTCGCGGATTTCCATGGCGATGTTGGCCGACACGGTGCAGCAGATCTTCGAGCACCATTCCCGCCCGATCTGCCGATCGCGGGAGCCGACGCACAGCAGGATCGCCACGCGATCGGGGACGCGGCCATCCGACGGGCAGCGCACGCCGGCGCCGGAGGAGAACATCTGCTCCACCTGCACTGTCGTTACCACGTCGGGATAGATGCCGAAGCCCCATTCCGGCTTGCTGACGGAATCGAAGTGCGTGAAGCCGGTGCACAGCACCGCGGCGTCGGCGCCGATCACCTGGCCGTTCGACAGTTTCGCGCGGAAATTGCCAAGCGAGCCTTCAAAGTTTTCGACGACTGCCGAACGGTGGATGTCGATCCGCTGGTTGCCTTCCACCCGCGCCACCATGCCGCCGATGGCGTCGCGCGCCCATTCGTGCGACGGCACAAGCCGTGCGTATCCCGACAGAATCGGCGCGCCGCCAAGCCGATCGGCTTTTTCCACGAGTGTCACGCGGCTTCCGGCCGCGGCCAGTGCGTGCGCCGCCGACAGACCCGCCGGCCCGGAGCCGACGACGAGAACCCTGCTTTCGCTCATGCCGCTTGATCTCCCTGCTGACGCACGAATCCGGGGCCGGAGGTAATCGCACGCTTTGGATCGTAAAGTGTCTCGAAGCGACCGTCGGCGACGTCCTTGAGGTAGGATTCGAATTCCGCCTTCGCCTGCTGCCAGTCGATGCCGAGCTTTTCCAGCAACGTTTCGAACGGCGAAGCATGCCAGTGCAGCTGCGCCAGCTTGTACGGATGCGCACCGCAGGCCAGCGCGGCGAACTGGCAATCGGCCATCACCGGAAGTTCGTAGACCTTGTCCACCGCCCGGCCGATCCACTGGTTCTTGTCGAGCGTGGTGATGCAGCCGGTGTCGTGCCCGATCATGACGTCGGACCGCGCTTCGTCGACCGCGACCTTGATCTTGCGGTCGATGGCGAACGAGCGGGTAAACTCGCGCTCGCCGATGATGTGGCGGAAGCCGAAGCCGCAACAATCGTACCAGGTGGAATAGTCGATCACCTGCGCGCCCAGGGTCTGCATCAGGCCGGTGGAAACCGCGACGCGGTTGCCGTCCATGACGGTGTCGTCATAGATCACGTCCTCCGGCACCATCTTGTAGACGTGGCACGCCGGATGGATGGTGGCGCGCAGATTGCCGCAGTCCACCACCTGGTGTTCCCGGATGCGGTGGCGCATGACGTGCAGCCACTCGGAATAATGCACGATCTCCTCGGGGATCAGCAGCTTGCCGTCCACCAGGCGCCCGAGCTTGCCCAGGATCTTGCGCACCTGCTCCCGCAGTTCGGCGGAGTGCATCAGGTAGATGCGCATTTCCTTATAGTTTCCGAACGACGTGCCGCAATGCACCAGCGGATAGTACGTGCCCACCGGCAGCCCCTGCGCCTGCGCCGAGACGTAGGCCTGGTGGAAATTCCGCAGGAATATGGCCGCAAGGCTGACGACGTTGCCGATGCCCGAGCCGTGGTAGTTCCAGGCGGTGCAGGATGTCTGGTCCGTTTCGTCCAGGTAGCGGATGCCGAACTTGTTCATCAGCCACAGGATCGACGACGGATAGCCCGGAATGTTGCCGCACTGGCCGCAGGATTTGTGATGCCACAGGGAATTGGTGGGGATCTTCTTTTCCCAGCCGTACAGTGTCCGTGCCACGACCGGCTCGTGCTGGTCGCCGATGCGGTGGACGACGATTTCGCCGTCCTTTTCAAGCTCCCACATCCGCTCGCGGATGTCTTCGACACGATCCTTGTTCACCAGCAGGGCGCGGCGGTCGATTTTCGCCTCCACCCAGTCGGTGGCGCGGCGTGCCTCGGCGGGCGTCAGGCCGGTGGCCTTCCATCCCGGGCCGAAGCCGTTGTAATCGCCCGTTGGTTCCTTGTGCGTCATATCTTTTTCTCTCTCCGCACCGCGCGATCCTCAGTCCTCGTCCTGCTCGTCGAGCCAGTCCTGGTATTCGTTGCGCTTCTCGTCCATCACGTCCACGATCACGTCGTACAGGCTGGAGTCCACCACTTCGAGCTGTTGCAGCACGCCGGTTTCTTCCCAGATCGTATAGAGTTCGATGGACGTCTTGAGATTGACGATCCAGGCCGTGTCCAGCGTGTGCAGCGTCGGCACCGGAATCGCCTTGCGCAGCACAGTCAGCGGCGCGTCGATCTTGCTGATGTTCGGCCCCCAGTCCGGGAATGCCTGGGGGGTGATCATGTTCGGCGCCAGCTGGTTGCCGGTGGAGATCACCTTCAGCATCACCCGGGTGAACGGCCTCAGCACGTCCTTCACCGACTGCAAACCGTGCTTGATCGCCGCCTCACGCATGATCATGACCAGGCCGCCGGGCGAATTCTGGAACGGGCAGCGCGCGGCGCAGGTATAGCACTGCGCGCAGGCCCAGATCTTTTCCTGCATGGCATCGTAGATGCCTTCCAGGTTTTCCGTCCAGAGCAGCTGAACGATTTCGCGCGGCGAATAGTCATAATACTGCGCCGAAGGGCAGGTCGCGGTGCAGATGCCGCAATTGAGGCAGCCGTTCAGCTCGTGGTCGTACAGCGGATGCGACCGGATGTCGTCGAATATCGCCTCCAGTTTCTCATAGGATACCGCAGCCGACCCGTTCAACGGATCGCCGATCGGCGTCGGCGCCTTCAGCGTTGTTGTCATGCCCGCGTCGCCCTAATAGGTGAGTACTTTGGTGCCTTCGTCTTCCATGACCTGCTCGATGAGGTACGCCCCGCCGACGATGCCGCTGCACTCGGGAATAAGGTCGTCCTCGGTCATGTCGAACAGGTCGAGGTTCGGCGAGCAGCACAGGAACTTCGCCCCCGCCTCGTGCGCATCCTTGATGAAGTCGTAGACCGACTTCGGCGAGCCCTCCTTGACGAAAAGCTTTTCCGCCACGCCCTTTTTCATAAGGCGGCCGGAGGTGGCGGTGCAGATCACCTCCACCTGGTAATCCATGGCGGCGGCGACCGTCGCCTGGAAGAACGGCGCGCCCAGTTCCTCGCCATTGCGCGGATCGGTATTGACCATCACGATAAGAAGCTTGTTTGCCAACGGATCGCTCCCACTGCACCATTCTTACATGGCAACCTTTGACTCAAAGCTGACTTGGGCCGCGGAGCAAGTCAAGCACTAACATTCAAATATGCGCATAAATAATCGTTTCCCACGCAAAGCAGGCGCCCGCAGGCGTCCGGGAACGTACTATCCGCGCCAAAGGTGACGAAAAAGTAAGAACCAGCACATACGTTATATTCGAATATTCGCAACAACGTGCTCCGGCAGCCCAGCGTCCGCTGCCGGGATTGCTTCCGCAAGCAGAGTACGTGCTTCACATGTTGCGCATAATTGAATATAACCGGACGCCAGGGAGGACGTCGATGCAGGCTGGACGCCATTCAGGGATCGGCCATCAGGCCAGTGATCTTGACGATTCCAATCATCACCTCGCTCAGCGCGGCCGCCATCGCCGGCTGCCGCAGGCGCAGTTGTTGCAGCGCAACAGAGCAGTCGTCCGGCATGGAATCGAATTCCATGATCAGGTCCTCGAGCATGGCGCTCTTCAGGCCGGGATGGAACGTGAAGCCAAGGCAATTGCCGCGCACACGAAACACCGCCGGTGCATCGTCATCCCCCATCGCCAGGACGGTGGCGTCCGCCGGCAGCACCGGGCGGTCGCGCAGGCACTGAATATACGGCATTTCCGCCGGCAGATGCCCGCCGAGCGCATCCTGCACCGTGCGCCGGGCCACGCCCGCCTGCAGCTGCAGCGGCGTGTCCAGGGCGCCGCCGCCGGCAGCCACCGCCAGCAGGATGGCGCCGGTGGACAGGCCAATCACCGGCTTGCCCCGTGCCAGGAAATCCGCGGCCAGGCGCAGCTCCGCCATCATGCCCGGCATGAGTTCGCCGGTCACCACGCCGAAAGGCGCCGCGCCCAGCAGAACCAGCCCATCGAAACCGGCGCCGTCCCTCGGCAGTGCCCCGCCGGCCGTGAACGGGCGCACGTAGCGGAACCGGATCGTCCGGTTTTCGAAATGATCCTCCATCAGGCCGAGATGCTCGGAATTCGTGTGCTGGACAACGCAGATCGTTCGCATCCGGACCTCATTTGGCATTCGCGGCCGCATCATAGCGCCACGCATCGCCGATGTAACGTCCCTGTTGATGCCGGAAGCCGCGCGCCATGAGCTGGACCGACACGATCGCCGGTATCGAGGCGCTGGAAGACCTCAGTCTCGACCCCAGGCTCGTATCGGCCCTGGAGGCCGAGGCACGCCATCACAAGCTGCCGCCGCTGAAGCTCTACACGCCGAGTTTCCGGGCCTACGCCAACGAGGAACTCAAGCCCTGTGGTCGCGATGCGTTCCCCGCCTTCTCGGTCACCGGCGGCGCCTGCGCGCTGAACTGCGACCATTGCCAGGCAAAAATCCTCGAACCGATGATCCCAACCGGTGATCCGGCTCAGTTCGAACGCACGGTGCGCGACATGGTGCGGCTGCGCGGCCTGCAGGGATTCCTGCTATCCGGCGGCTCCAACCGCCGGAACGAAGTGCCTTATGACCGTTATTACCCCGTCGTCGAACGGCTGAAGCGCGATTTTCCGCACCTCAGGATCGGCATGCACAGCGGCCTGCTGGACCGCAGCCGCGCGCAGGCAATGGCGAACGCCGGCGTCGACGTCGCAATGATCGACGTCATCGGCGCCGACGAGACGATTCGCGCGGTCTATCACCTCGACCGCCCGGTCGCCGATTTCGAATCGACCCTCGCCGCGCTGTGCGAAACCCGCATGCAGGTGGTGCCGCACATCGTCATCGGCCTGCACTACGGCCAATTGAAAGGCGAAGCGAACGCGGTGGACATCGTCGCCCGCCACCCTGTCGTCGCCCTCGTGCTTGTCGTTGTGATGCCGTTCTATGCGCCGGCGGACAAGCCGTTCCGCACGGTGCCGCCCGAGGAAGCGGCATCGGTTTTCGTCGCCGCGCGCCAGCGCCTGCACGGCGTCCCCGTGCAACTCGGCTGCGCGCGCCCGGCCGGCAGCCACAAGATGGTCACAGACGCCTATGCCGTCATGGCCGGCTTCGACGGCATCGCCTATCCGGCAGAAGGCGTCGTCGCCCTCGCGCGGGCCATCGGCAGGCCGGTGGAGCAGGAGCACGCCTGTTGCGCGATTTCCCTCAACGGCCGCGGAGGCTGCGCATGAAACTATGGCCGGCACAGCCGGATGTCATCGTCGTCGGGCTTGGCCCGGCCGGCAGCCGCGCGGCCGCGGCCGCGGCGGCCGCGGGACTTACCGTGCTCGCCATCGATCGGCGCACCACCGCCGGCTGGCCGGTGCAATGCGCCGAACTCGTGCCCCGCATGCTGGACCAGGAACTGCCCGATCTGGCGCCAGTAACGATGCAAACGACTTCTCGCATGCTCACCCGGGTGGACGCGGCAGCGGCGGACGAAACGGCGCCGTTTCCCGGCCGCATGCTGGACCGCGCCGCGTTCGATGCGTGGCTGGTGCGGGCGGCATGCGACGCCGGCGCCATCTGCCGGTTCGCCACGCCGCTCGGCGGCGTCGATCCGGACGGCAGCGTACGTATCAACGACGTTTCGTTCCGCCCGCGCCTGCTGATCGGCGCCGACGGCCCCCGCTCGCGCGTCGGCGCCGCGATCGGCCGGGTCAACACCGATTTCGTCGAGGCCCGGCAGATCGCCGTCGACCTGGCGGAACCGCAGGACGCAACCGACATTTTTCTCAGCGCCGCCTATCCCGGCGGCTATGGCTGGTTGTTTCCCAAAGGCAGGGTCGGCAATCTCGGCATCGGCGTGAACCAGGCCAGCCGCGGTTCGCTCAAGCTGCTGCTGCAGGCGCTGCATGACAGGCTGGCCGCGCAAGGCCGCGTCGGCGGGATCATTCGCGCCATGACCGGCGGCCCTATCGCCGTCAGCGGACGGCTGCATCCGGTGGGCGCGCTCGGCGGCGTCCAGGTGCTGCTCGCCGGCGATGCGGCGGGCCTGACGCATCCGATCAGCGGCGCCGGGATTGCCTCCGCGGTGCAGTCGGGCGCGCTCGCCGGCGCCGCCGCGGCGGCGTGGCTGGGCGGCCGCGCCGGAGCGCTGTTAGATTACGCTGAAGAACAAGCCGATCTTTTCGATGCCAGCCTGAGTCGGGCGCTGCATCGCCGGCGGGAACTCGCTGCTTCCGGGGCGGACGCGGCGGCCCTGCGCCGGGCCTGGATCGCCTATGACGCTTACTGGGCGGAGTTGTCACCATGAGTTGCTTTGAAATGTCCGCACCGCCGCGCCGCGTCGCAGGCGACAGCAACGCCGCCGAGACCATGCAGCCACGCGACCCGGCTCCCGTGCCGGCCGAATCGCGCAACGGCGGACGGGTGAAGGCCGGCGGCCAGGCGCCGCAGGGTGTTTACCTGCCGAACAACAATATCCTGACGCCGCACATGCGCTCGCCCGCCTATGTGCAGATGTCCACGGCCGCCGCCATCACGCTCGGCGTCATGCAGGGCATGATGCACCGCACCTGCTGCACGCGCTGCCTCAATCTGCTGCTGACGTATCCGGAAGGCTGCCGCGCCAACTGCGCCTATTGCGGCCTGGCGCGCCATCGTGAATCGTTGCGCGACTATGCGGACCGCAATTTTATCCGGGTGGACTGGCCGGCGGTGCCGTATGACGACGTGCTCGACATCGTCGCCAGCGGCGGCGACCAGGGCCGGTTCCACCGCATGTGCATCAGCATGATCACGCATCCCGATTCGGATGCCGATGCCCGCGTGGTGCTGCGCCGCTGGACCGAGCGTATTCCGCACATTCCGGTGTCGATCCTGTCGAACCCCACCACCATGACGCGCCAGGACGTGCAGGCGCTGAAGGACCTCGGCGCCGACATCTTCACCGTGGCGCTGGACGCGGCAACGCCGGAAATCTTTGACCGCACCCGCGGCCGCGGCGTGCAGTCGCCGCACAGCTGGGACAAGTACTGGGAAATCCTGAACGCCGCCGCGGAAATCTTCGGCCCCGGTCATTTCGGCGCGCACCTGATCGCCGGCATGGGAGAGACCGAGCGCGACATGCTCGCCCTGGTGCAGCGCCTGCGCGACATGGGCGGCCATTCGCACATGTTCGCCTTCTTCCCCGAATCCGGCTCGCTGATGGACCATCTGCCGGCCGTGGCGCGTCCGCAATGGCGCCGCGTGCAGCTCGCCCGCTACCTGATCGACTACCGCGCCCGCCGCGTCGAGCAGATGCGCTTCGACGAAACCGGCCGGCTGGCCGATTTCGGGGTGCCGCGCGACGAACTCGACGCCATCGTCGACGCCGGCATCGCCTTTCGCACCTCGGGCTGTCCGGGACAGGAGGCCGAGGACGTTTCGGCCTGCGACCGCCCCTATGGCGATTCGCCGCCGCGCGACATCGCCTCCTATCCGTTCACGCCGAACGGCAACGACCTGCGCCGGATCCGGGCGCAACTGCGGGCTCGCCGATCATGAGCGCGCCGGGGTTGGTGTTCCGCGTCATCGACACCGGGCAGCGCGGCGGCCGCGCCAACATGGCGTTCGACCAGGCGCTGATCGAACTGCACGTGGAACGGCGCATTCCTGATACGATCCGCTTCCTGCAGTTTTCCCCCTGCGTGCTGGTCGGGCGCCACCAGAACCTGGCCGAGGAGGTGGACCTGGACTACTGCGCCGAACACGGCGTGGAGGTCGGCCGGCGGGTCACCGGCGGCGGCGCGCTGTACCTCGATCCGTCGCAGTTCGGCTGGGAACTGGTGTTCAACCGCGCCGCCCTGGGCGTGCGCGACCTGGCCGACGCGGCGCGGCGCATCTGCGAAGCCGCCGCCGCCGGGCTGTCGCAACTGGGGATTCCCGTCCACTACCGCCCGCGCAACGACCTGGAAATCGACGGCCGCAAGGTCGGCGGAACCGGTGGTTTCTTTGATAATGATACGCTGTTCTACCAGGGCACCGTGCTGCTCGACTGCGACGCCGCGCGGATGACGCACGCCCTGCGCGTACCCGCCGCCAAGCTCGCCAAGCGGGCACTCACCGAAGCCGCGGCACGCATGATCGGCCTGAACCAGGCGCTGGGCCGGCCGGTCGCGCCGGCCGACGCCAAGGCGGCGCTGCTGCGCGGCTTCGCCGACAACCTTGGCCTGACACTCCAGCTTGGCGGCATCGGACAGCAGGAGGAAGCACGCGCCGCCGCCCTGCTGCAGGACGAGATCGGCACCGAGGATTTCGTGCACGGACCAAAAGCGCCCGCGGCGCCGCATGCCAGCGCCGAGCTTGCCACCGCCGGCGGCCGCCTGCGGGTCGATTTCCGCCTGGAAGGGCCGGATCGCGGCCTGATCCGGGAAGCGCTGATCACCGGCGATTTCTTCGTTACGCCGCCACGGATCATTTACGACCTGGAAGCAAGCCTGCGCGGCAGCCCCGCCGCCGACGCGCCGCACGCCATCCGGCACCTGCTGGCCAGCCGGAGCGCCACCTGCCTCGGCTTCACGCCGGACGACCTGGCAAGGGCGGCGGACCAGGCGCTTCGCGGCACCGCAGCGGAGGGATGTCATGACTGACTTCTACTGGAACCGTGACGATCGGCCGCCAATGGGACCGCTTCCGAAAAGTCGCAATGCCCCAAGTAACCGGCGCGGCAGTTCCCGGGAATCGCACGTCCGCAACCGGAATCCGGCGCAACAGTGCCTTTTCAACGGGGGCAAATCCGTCTAGCATCCGTCAACAAAGCGCAACCACCCATCCAAACCCGCCATGCTGGCATTAGGGAGAGATACCGACATGAAAACGGATCGTCGTGCCGCACTGCACACACTGGGCCTGGCAGCCGGGGCCGTCGCGGCCGGTTTGGCCACACCGGCGCAGGCCGCCGCGCCAGGCAAGGAACTGGTGCCCGCGGGGGCCACGCACCTGAAGGACCTGATGGCGCGCCTCGCCAAGGCGCCGCGGCGGCGCGATTTCAAGACCGCGCCGATGATCCTTACCAGCCCGGATCAGTGGGACGACGCCGCGCTCAAGGAAGTGATGGCCTATCGCCCGCAGCCGAAGCAGGCCTGGGACATGACCGACATCGGCGGGCCGTGGCTCAACCTGCTGCGCAACACGCTGAACGTGCAGATCTGGGGCTTCCGGCATCCCGATTTCCTCGCCGTGGCGCTGTGCCACAGCAGCGCCAACCTCGCGCTGTACGACCAGGCGATGTGGGACAAGTACCAGCTCACCAGGCTGGCCGGCGAGCGGTTCAAGACCAACCGGCTGATCGTCGAGACCGCGGCCGGCAGTGCCAATCCGGAAAATATCCAGGATGCGACCGGGGCGTTCTCGCCGAAGGACAACACCATTCCGGCACTGATGCGCCGCGGCGTGGTGTTCATGGCCTGCCACAACGCGATCTGGGAACAGGCCGAGAAGCTGCACGGCATGGATATCAACCCCGACAAGCTCGGCGTGGACGCCATCGCGGCGGAACTGACCAATCATCTCATTCCGGATGTTGTACTGACTCCCGGCGCGGTCGGCACCATGCCGGAACTGCAGATGGCCGGCTTCCACTATGCGAAATAGGCCAATGACGACGGCCCGTTCGTTTCTTCGCGGTGCGCTGGCGGTTTTCGCCGGCGCGCTGCTGGCCGGCG
>NZ_NHRY01000136.1 GCF_002937115.1 Rhodopila globiformis
GGCTCGGCGCAAAACGCAAGAACCTTACATCAGCGCCGGGACCGTGATTCTTTTCAGAATCCCCGGCCGCGCTGCCGATTCTTTTGTGTCGATGCCATGCTATGGCTAAAATGAGGGGATACCTGAGGGGCGAGACAGGCCAGGATCACGCCAAGGAAGGCGCCATCCTGATCCGTCAAGCGGCGCGCCATGTACAACATGGGCTTGCTCGTCTGCCGATCGGCCAGACGGGTTTCGATGAGCCCAAGAGATTCAACGATGTGCTCGGTCTGATCGGCAAGCGCCATCGCTATGGCCTGCACGCCGCTCCGCTCGCGGCCGATGACGATCCCCTGTTGGTGCCAGACCACGACGGTCGCGACGACGACAATGGCAAGGCAGGCGGCCATGCGCGCGGCAATCTGGAGATGGATCATCCCGAGCAGCCGCGTGAACAAGGCAGACGTAATTCGGAAGGCGGTCGCCATCTGACGGCTCTCTATATGCCATTCGTTCCGGCGGTCAACGATGGCTCTGGAGCGAAGTTCCAGTCGGCCATCACTGCCACCGGTGCGCGCAGCCGGTGGCCGAGGCCATGATCGACGTACGAGTTCGCACTTGTCAGCTCCCGTCCGCAACAAAACCCGGTCGTGGCTTCAATTGCGCCGAGGCGGCGATGGCGTCAATTCGATACGACAATATAAGACAAAATTGCACACTTTGCTTGAGCAACCCGTATCCTGGTGGCGGGCCGCACTCGGCCGCCTCGGTGCAGTGCCACCTGGCATGCCGGCAAGGCGGTGTTTCACGGCCTGTCCATTGCCGCCAGGATCATTTGGATAATACGGAAAGGACCGAGGTATGACCTGCATCCCGTTTCCTGCGATGAAGCGCCGGCTGATCGCGATCCTGCGCGGCCCGCGGCCGGAAGAGACGGAACGCATCGTTGGCACATTGATCGAATGCGGCTTCACCGCGATCGAAATCCCGCTCAATTCGCCGGATCCGTTCCGTTCGATTGAAATCGCCGTCAAAGCGGTTCCGGCCGATGTGCTGATCGGCGCCGGAACGGTGCTGACGCAGGATGCCGTTGACCAGCTGCATGACCTTGGCGCTCGCCTGCTCGTGGCGCCGAACATCGATCCGGAGATCATCGTTCGGGCGCGGGAAAAAGGCATGGTCACGATGCCTGGCGTCTTTACGCCGTCGGAGGCCCTGCTGGCTGCCAGGCTGGGCGCCTCCAGCCTAAAGTTCTTTCCGGCGAACGTTCTGGGACCATCGGGGATCACCGCAATCCGCGCGGTTCTGCCGCCAGACCAGCCGATCGCCGCCGTCGGAGGCGTTTCCGAACGGAACTTCGCTGAATATGTGAAGGCTGGCATTCATGCTTTTGGCCTTGGTTCCTGTCTTTACAAACCAGGTATGACGGTGAAGGAAGTCGCAGGGCGCGCGAAAGCGACGATCCAAGCCTACGACCTGGCCATTCAGGAGGGCATAGCGCCGGTTGCCGTGTAGGCCAAGCAGGGGCTGGCCAGGTCGCCGGGAACTTACCCTGTGGCACCATCAGCGAGGTTTCGCCAATGCGGCGGCTTCACCTGCGCCATCGGCTTCGATGCGAGCGCTGATTTCCTCGATGGTCGTTCGCTGCCGCATCGCCGCTTCCCGCAGCAGCCGATACGCAGCCGGCTCTGTCAGCCCATATGTTGTCATCAGGTGGGTTGATGCCGCGAGAATGCTCCGGCGGGCCTGGTCGCGTCGTTCTAGCCGAGCGATCAGTGCCAGAAGCTCCTGACGCTCAGCGGCATTATGAAAGCCCATGACGAGGGCGGTATAGACGCCACTTGAACGTATCGGTCGCAACAGGAAGGCAGCCGGCTGCTGCTGCAGCATCCATTCGAGCCGACCGGGCGTCTCGGCGCCGATGATGGCGATCAAGGGGATTGATCTGGCAAGCTCGGTCCGGTCTGAGAGATTGCCGCATCCGGTATCCACGTCGAAGAATACGACATCCGGTCGCCAGGCCGCGAGCAAAGGCGTCCAGTCCGTGTCGGCCTGGACCAGGAGTCCCAGCTTGGTCAGCCGCGCCTCGAGCATATGGCAGTCCTTATCGCCCGGACAAATGATCACCGCGCGTCTGTTGCGAAATGATACCATTGTCCACTCTGCTATTTGACAACCCGCAGGTGCGGCACCGTACCGCGCGGTGTCTCCTGCTGTCGAGGTCGCTTGTAGGACAGAGGCGCTTGATCCGTGTCCAGCCATACGAGGAACGGATCCGGCTTTACCGGTTGCGGCGCCTGCCAGAACACGTCGAATGTTCCTGCCGTGGTTGAGCGGGCCAGGCGCGGCGTAACGAAACAGTGATTACTTTCGGCATCGATGCGGATCGGCCCCTGCGGCGCATCGAAACGATCTGCGGAAACCGCCTTGCGTACTGCTGCGGCATCTGGCGTACCGGCGGTCTGGATTGCCCGCCCGAGAAGCATTGCGCAGACGTAACTCGACTCGGCGTCGGCGAAGGGGACCGCCGCAGGACCAAAAGCCGCTCTGTAGCGCTCGACGAACATCCGATTCCAATCGTTATGGAGGGTGGCGAAATAGGGTGAACAGGTGATATGCCCGGCGGCGGCCTGTGGACCGATCAGATGAAGCTCAGGTTCGCACAGACTGCAGCTCAGTACAGGCGGCAGGTTCACGCGCAGCCTCGCCCGATGATAGGCGCGGAAGAAGCTGTAGGCCGAATCACCAACCAATGTGTTGAAGATCACAGGTGGGCGCAACCGGACGATCTCGGCGATAATGAAGTCCATGCCGAGGTCGCCGAGCGGAACCAAACGCTCGGCCAGCAGCCTGCCTCCCGCAGCGGAAACCATCTCCTGCAGGACCCTGGTGGTTTCCCAGGTCCAGATATAGTTCGATCCGACACAATATGCCTCGGCGCTGATATGCCTTATCATGTGGTGTGCCAGCGGCACGATATGCTGGTTCGGTGCGGCTCCTACATAGATGACGTTGTCACTGCTCTCGAAGCCCTCATAGCGAGCGGCGTGCCAAAGCAGGGCGTTCGCCGCTTCGATCAATGGAAGCACCTGCCGCCTTGCTGCGGAGGTGTAGCAGCCGATGAAATGGCAAACCTTGTCCTTCTGCAACATCGATTCGCAGCATTGATAGTACCGCGCCGGATCACCGCCCGGATCGACAACCAGCGGCTCAAGAAGGAAATCAGTCGCCGTGGCATTGATCTGCTGAATTCCCAGCAGAGCGCCCTTCAGCATTTCCCGCCCGACTACGCCGTAAAACCCGGACTGCGAGTAGAGAAGACCAACCTTAATGCGCTGCGGTTGTTTGTTCCGATCCATGTTCGTGTGGGTCCGGACCAGCTGCTCGGCTGCCGAACTTCCTGCCGCAGATTGGCCGTGTCAATCCCAACTGCGTGAACACAAAGATCCTTGACAGCCAAGCGCCGATACAGAACACTCCCACTGAGTGCTGATAAAATCAATCCGGGACAATGACGTCCGCACTTGGATTGACATGGCTGACGCATTCATCCTTTGACGTCTCTAGGCAACGGTGCCTCACCGGATCCGAAACGCGGATCTGGCGGGGTTAATTTGCGTTCTTTGTTCGGAATATATTTGCGAGGACATATGCCGGTTGCGACGCCGACAGTACGCCAGATATTGGAGATTGCATCCAAGTACCGGCTCGACCTGACGGAGCAGGACGTGGCGGATTTCCGGCATGTCATCGAGCAAACCCTGGTCCCGTACCGACGCTTGGACGAATTGCCGGAGCCGACGCTGCCTGTTCATGTGCCACGGACGCCTGGATATCGTCCCAATACTGAAGAAAATCCCTACAACGCCTGGTACTGGAAGACCGACATTACCAGCGGCAAGCAAGGCTTGCTGAGCGGGAAGCGCATTGCGGTCAAGGACAACATCTGTGTCGCCGGCGTGCCGATGATGAACGGGTCGCAGTTGCTGGAAGGGTTCGTTCCCGACATAGACGCGACGATCGTGACGCGGATCCTGGATGCCGGCGGCACGATCGCCGGCAAGGCCGCTTGCGAAGACCTGTGCTTTTCCGGTGCGAGCCACACCTGTGCGACCGGTCCCATTCGCAACCCCCATAATCCAGGACACAGTGCCGGCGGCTCATCTGGCGGCAGCGCCGCCCTTGTCGCCGCCGGTGAGGTGCCGATGGCGCTTGGCGGCGATCAAGGCGGCTCCATTCGGACGCCGTCGAGCTGGTGCGGCGTCTATGGACTGAAGCCAACCTGGGGCCTTGTGCCAACCACAGGTTCCATGCCAATCGCCTATTCCGTCGATCATTGCGGTCCCATCTGTGCTGGCGTCGAGGACGTGGCCCGCATGCTTGCCGTGATCGCGGGCCATGATGGCTGGGACTCCCGGACAATCGCGGCGCAAACCGGCGATTACATGGCCGCCCTGGGACAGCAGGTCCGAGGGCTCCGCGTCGGCGTGATGCGGGAGGGTTTCGGTCATCCAGAAAGCGATGAGGCCGTTGACGCGAAGGTACGGGATGCCGCGCAGCGCATCGCATCCTTTGGCGCTGAGGTGCGCGAAATCTCGGTGCCGATGCATTATGACGGGCCGCCGATATGGAGCGGGATCATCCTGGAAGGCGCGGCCGAGATGATGATGAAGGGGCATGGCGTCGGGACTAACGTGCCGGGCTATTATCCACTCAAGATGCAGGAGGCTTTCGCGCGCGGATTCGATACGCGCCTCAATGACGCATCGGATACCGTGAAGCTGGTTCTGCTGCTGGGTGAATATCTCAATCGCAACTACCACAACCGCTACCACTCCAAGGCGCAAAATCTCAGGGTCCTGTTGCGCCAGGCCTATGATGAAGCGTTGCGTCAGGTTGACGTGCTGCTGATGCCGACCATTCCGTTCACGGCGACCGAAATTCCGTCCCGGGATGCGCCGCGAGCCGTTTCGATAGAACGGGCCCTGAATATGCAGGCCAATACCTGTCCATTCGACGTGTCTGGCAATCCCGCGTTTACAATTCCATGCGGGAATGTCAACGGGCTGCCTGTCGGAATGATGCTTGTCGGCCGTCATTTCGACGAAGCGACATTGATTCGCCTGGCGCATATGTTTGAGAAAAGCATGGACTGGCAAAAGAACTAGCACCGCAGGAGGGGAACATGGCACCCGAGGCTCTGCACTACATGGAACTGGTCGAACTGACGCGCCGGATGCATGCGAAGGAGATATCTCCTGTCGAGGCAACCAGGGCCGAGCTTGACCGGATCGCGATGCTGGACAAGTCGTTGCGTAGCTATGCCCTGGTGACGCCCGAGGCGGCGCTGGAACAGGCGCGGCAGGCCGAGGCCGAAATTAGTCGTAACGAAATCAAGGGGCCGCTGCATGGGGCGCCAATCGCCGTCAAGGATCTTTGCTGGACAGCGGGCGTAGCGACGGCCGCGGGCATGACGATCCATCGCGATTTCCGCCCGGACGAGGACGCAACGGTCGTGAGAAAGCTGCGGGCGGCAGGGGCGATTATCCTGGGCAAGCTGCAGCTGACGGAAGGCGCGTTTGCCGATCATCACCCGAAGATTCCTCCGCCGGTCAATCCATGGAATGCGGCGCATTGGCCTGGGGCGTCATCCAGCGGGTCGGGTGTCGCGACGGCAGCTGGGCTTTGCTACGCCTCGCTTGGATCCGACACCGGTGGTTCGATACGGTTTCCATCGGCCGCGAATGGCGTGACGGGCCTGAAACCGACTTGGGGACGGGTCAGCCGATATGGTGTCTTCGAGCTTGCCGCGACGTTGGACCATATCGGTCCGATGGCGCGCAGCGCTGCCGACACGGCCGCGATGCTGGGCGTGATCGCCGGTCGTGATGAAAAGGACCCGACGGCCAGCCTGGAACCGGTGCCGGATTACCTGGCCCGTATCGACGGCGGCATCCGTGGCCTGCGCATCGGTGTAGATGTGGAATGGAATCGCCGTGGGACCGACGCGACAATGGTGCGGGCCGTGAACGATGCAACGGAAATCGCACGCCAGCTTGGCGGCGAAATCCGGGAAGTTAAGGTCCCTGACCCATCAGCGGTCATCGCGGATTGGGTTCTGCATTGCGGGATCGAAACTGCGGTCGCGCATGAGGCGACCTATCCGGCGCGGAAATCCGAATACGGTCCTGCCCTGGCCGGCCTGATCGATGCGGGACGAGCAGCGTCAGCGATGGACTACCAGAAAATCCTGCTGCACCGGCATGATTTCAGTGGACGTCTTCGGGCGCTCTTCGAGACGATTGATCTTCTGCTGATTCCGGCCCAGGCATTCGCGTCACCGACAATGGCTGACATGGCTACGCTGGGCGAGGACCCCGAAAAGCTGGCAGCGCTGCTGAGGTACACCTGCCCGTTCGATGTCAGCGGCAGCCCGACCATTACGTTGCCATGCGGTTTCACACCGGCTGGCACGCCGATTGCTTGCCAGTTCGTGGCACCTCACTTCCGGGAAGAGATTCTGTTCAGGGCTGGAAAGGCTTATCAAAACGCAACGGACTGGCACCACCGCCATCCCGCCCTTGCGGAGAAATAGGATCGCAATCAAGCAGCGGAGAGCAACAATGAAAAGACGATCCATTCTCACAGGCGCTGCGGCGCTGCCGCTTTTCAGCATCGTGGGCCGTCACAGCGCGCTCGGCTCCGATCCCATCAAGATCGGTCTGCTGGAAGATATATCCGGTGACCTTGCCATGATGGGGCTACCGAAGCTGCACGGCTCGCAGTTGGCAGTGGAGGAGATCAACGGCAAGGGCGGGGTTCTCGGGCGAGAGATCGTGCTCATGCATCTTGACCCGCAGGGCGACAATGCCCGGTATCAGGAATTCGCCCGGCGGCTTCTGCAACGCGACAAAGTGGACCTGCTGATTGGCGGCATTACGTCTGCATCACGTGAAGCCATCCGCCCGATTGTCGATCGTTCCAGCGTGCTTTATTTCTACACGAACCAGTACGAGGGCGGTGTCTGCGACGCCAGCATGGTCAGTGTCGGCGCGGTTCCGGAGCAGCAGCTTTCGACGTTGATTCCCTGGATGGTTGAGCGTTTTGGCAAGCGAGTCTATACGGTTGCTGCCGACTATAACTTCGGGCACCTGTCGGCGGAATGGGGCCGCACGATTCTGAAACCGCTGAACGGTGAGATCGTGGGGGAAGAATTCATCCCGCTTGGGGTTTCACAGTTCGCGCAGACGATCCAGAATATCCAGAATGCGAAACCGGACTGGCTCTACATGCTCAATGTGGGAGCGGCGCAGGACTCATTTTTCGAACAGGCCGCGGCGGCCGGTCTCAACCTGCCGATGGGCAGCCCGATCAAGATCATGCTCGGCTTTGAACACAAGCGCTTTCCGCCGCCAGCACTGAACAATATGCACGCGGCCGCAAACTGGTTCGAGGAACTCGATACGCCAGCAGCCGTGGACTTCAAGAAGCGCTGGCATGCGAAGTTCCCGAACGAGCCCTATATCAACGATATGGGCTACAATGCCTATGTTGCGCTCTACATGTTCAGGATGCTGGCCGAGGGCGCCAAGTCGATCAAGCGGGACGAGATGCGAAAGGTCATCGATGAGGGCGGTGCCTGCATCGATGCGCCAGAGGGGCGGATCTGCATCGATCCCAAGAGCCAGCACACGTCCCACCATATGCGGTTGATTTCAGTTGATGCCCAGCACCACGTTCATATCGACAAGGACTTTGGTGTCATCCAACCCTACTGGCTCGGCCAGGTTGGCTGTGACCTGACCAAGCGGAACGACAAGGAGCAATACAGTCCTGATCATCTGCCCAAAGCAATGTAGCCAGGTGACTGAGGTTCCTGTTCCGATAGGAGAAGCGATCTGATGTTCGCGGACCTGTTTGCGTATTTCTACCAGTTCGCGGACGTCTTCGCGTTCCTTGTACTGTCGGCGGCTGGCCTTGCTGTGATCTTCGGCATGATGGGCATCATCAACATGGCCCATGGCGAATTCATCATGTGCGGCGCCTATGCGACGACCTTCGCCTATCATGCCGGATTGCCGCTGCCGCTTGCGCAGGCTTGTGGCGTGGTTGCGGCCGGCCTGATCGGAATCGTTCTGGAAGCGACGCTTATTCGGCCATTGTACAGTCGTCCCCTGGATTCACTGCTCGTCACCTGGGGCCTTGGCCTGATCGCGACGCAAGGCACGCTGATCGTTCTGGGCTCGTCGATGGCCGGCATCGGCACCCCGGGCGGTGGATTCCGGCTTGGCGGATATGGATTTTCCATATATCGCATGATTCTGTTTGCGGCGGCATTGTGCGTGCTTGCCTTCATTTATCTGCTGTTCAAGCGAACGCGGTTCGGCATCTACGCGAGAGCGACAATGCAGAACGCCAACATGGCGCAAGCGCTGGGTGTGCGACGCAACCGTATCTATGCACTCACATTCGGCATCGGAGCCGCACTGGCCGGCCTGTGCGGCGCGCTTTATGCGCCGACGATGACTCTGATCCCGACCATGGGAGCGACGTTCATCGTCGAGGCTTTCGTTACGGTGGTGGTGGGCGGTGCCAATGTGCTCCTCGGCACCGCACCCGCGGCCGTGGCCCTGGCGGTTACCCGAACAACTTTGAATGGGCTCTATGGACAGGTGTTTGGCCAGATTGGCCTGTTGCTTGCCGTCGTGCTGATCATCCGTGTGCTGCCGGAAGGCTTTTCCGGATGGCTTGCCAAACGCGCGAGCTGAGGGAACGTGATGCTGCATTTGCTGAATGGCCCACAGACCTTGGGAAACGGACGCGGGTTCTGGATAAGCGCCGGTTTCGTCCTCGCCGCAGCGCTGATTTATCCAGCCTTTGCGGATCCATATGACGTCGGCAATTTCGCTTACTTTCTGATCTGGGTCTTCATGGCGCTTGGCCTTTGCCTGATGTGGGGCTACGGCGGCATGCTGTCCTTCGGCCAGACGTTCTTCTTCGGGATCGGTGGCTACGCCTACGGTGTGTTTTCGGTGGACCTTGGCAACGCATACGGCATGGCGCTTGGCGATTTTGCCATGGCCGTGCTGCTGGCGGGGCTGGCAGCTGCGATCCTTGGATACCTGATGATTTACGGCCGGATTGGAGGCGTGTTCTTCGGAATCGTTACGCTATCTGTGACCCTGGCCCTGGCATTCTTTCTCGGTCAGACGGCGGGGCCGGAATGGGCGATCGGCGAGGCGCGGCTGAACGGCTTTAACGGCATGCAGGGCATGTCGCCGCTTTCGATTCCCTGGTTTGGCGGCGGCATCGATCTTGAGGAGACGGCACTGTACTATTTCGTATTGATACTTCTTGTCTGCACGTATCTGGCCCTGCGCGTGCTGGTCAACTCACGGGTTGGCAACGTTCTCGTTGCGGTAAGAGAGGATCCGCAGCGAACGGAACTGCTCGGCTACGACGTGCGGCGGTTCCAGTTCGGCGCCTTCGTGCTTGGCAGCATGCTCGCTGCCGTCAGCGGCGTACTCTATACGTCGTGGGGCCAGTTCATCACACCTTCAAGCATCGGCCTGCCCGCCGCGGCAATGCCGATCGTCTGGGTTGCGTTTTCCGGCCGATCTGACCTGACGGCGGTTCTGGTTGGTACCTTTGTCCTGCTGGCCGTGTTCCAGACCCTGACCATCTACAGCGAGCAGGCGGCGCTGATCCTGATGGGACTCATCCTGGTGGTGACCGTCATGGTGGCCCCGCAAGGCTGCTTTGTCGGGCTGAGCCGCATCGCCAACCGGCTACCCAAGCGGAACCGGACCCTGCGCGTGCCATCGGCGGAGCCGGGCTGAGATGGCGGCGCTTCTGGAAATCGCCGGTGCCAGCAAGAGCTTTGGTGGCGTGTTTGCTGTGGCAGACGTGGATCTGGCGGTGGAGGCCGGGGACATTCATTGTCTCATTGGTCCGAATGGCGCGGGTAAGAGCACTTTGTTCAAGCTTGTCGTCGGCACCTATCCTCCGACTGCGGGGCGGATCGTGTTCAAGGGCACCGACATTACCCAGGCAAAGTCGTTCGCCCGGGTTGCACAGGGCATGAGTATCAAGCTGCAGGCACCGAGCGTCTTCAAGGCTCTGACGGTAAGGCAAAACCTTCACATTGCTTTGCAGGATCACGTTGCCCGCCATGCGATCGGGACGGAAGAAGATCGTTTGCTGGAAACGCTTGGGCTGACGTCCGATGCGCATCGCCCGGCAGGACTGCTGTCGCACGGACAGCAGCAATGGCTGGAAATCGGCATGGCTCTCGCCCTTCGGCCTGTACTGCTGCTTCTTGATGAACCGACAGCCGGCCTGTCGTCGGACGAAACCTATCGAACCGGCGAACTCGTGAAGCGCCTGAACGCGGAAGGAACGACCATGCTGATCGTCGAGCACGACATGGCATTCGTGCGCCAGATCGCAACGGGCGTCACGGTGTTGCACCTGGGAAGGATCTTCGCGCGCGGCAGCATCGATGAGATCGTTTCGGACAGTCGCGTCGCTGAAATTTATCTGGGAACGCCGCATGGCCAGTGAAACCATCCTGAAGGTAGCCGGTCTGCACGCCAGCTACGATGCGACGCCGATCCTGCGTGGGATCAACCTTGAAGTTGGCGGCGGGGAAATCGTAGCGATCATCGGGCGCAACGGCGTCGGCAAGACCACGATGATGCGTTGCATGATCGGCCTGCTTCCGGCCGCCAGCGGCACCATCAGATACGCAGGGCGCGAAATTACAAGTTTGCCGGCGGATCGCCGGGCACGCCTGGGGATCGGCTATATTCCGCAAGGAAGGGATGTGTTCCCCCGGATGACGGTCGAGGAAAATCTGCAGGTAGGAGAACTGATCGGGCAGTCACGGCGTCCTCCGGCCACCGATCTCGTGTACGAATACTTCCCGATCCTGAAAGAGCGCCGGGACCAGTTAGCTGGGACAATGTCCGGGGGGCAGCAGCAGCAGCTTGCAATCGGCCGGGCCTTGATCGGCAGTCCGGACCTGTTGCTTCTGGATGAACCATCGGAAGGCGTTCAGCCGTCGATCGTCCAGATGATCTGCCGGGTGTTGCGCTCGATCCGGGACAGACATGGGACCACGATCGTGCTGGTCGAGCAGAATCTCGACACAATCCTGGCGCTGGCGGAACGGTGTCTGGTCATGGAGAAGGGGCAGATCATTGCGGAAATATCCGCCGGGCTTGTCACGCAGGACAGCGTGCGCCGGCATCTCCTGATCTAATATCGGGAGCGTTTAATGGCCGACGCAATCACAGTCATTTTCGATATTGCCTCGTTCACCTCCGTGATGGTGCTGATCGTGCTGGGTCTCGGCGTGATTGCCAGCATGATGGGTATCTTCAATTTCGCGCATGGCGAACTTGTTCTTCTCGGTGCCTATACCGTCTACCTGTCAGCCTCGGCAGGTCTGGGGCTGTGGTTTGGAATCCTGGCAGCGCCAGTCGCGGTGGGCTTGCTGGGCGTGGTGATGGAGCGTCTCATCATCAGGCGATTCTATGCCTCGCCAATCATCGCCATGCTCGGAACTTACGCAATCGGACTGGTGATACGGGAAATTGTCCGCGGCTTGCTCGGCGGCAATTACGTGTCGATTCCGGAACCGATAAGCGGTGCATTTACAATCGGCGGGATTAACTTCTCGATCTGGCGGACCATCATCATCCTGGCAACGCTGTCGGTTCTGCTGGCAAGCTGGTGGATGCTGGCGCGCACGCCGATTGGCCTGCGCATACGGGGTGCGCTGGAGAATCCGATGCTAGCGCGGACCTGCGGCATTTCCACAACCCGTCTGTACAGCCTGACCTTTGCGTTCGGGTCCGCGCTGGCCGGACTTGCGGGCGCTCTTATCGTTCCGCTTTATCAGCTATCGGCGGATATCGGCATCCGGTTTCTGGTGCAGGCTTTTCTGTCGGTCATGCTTGGTGGTGTAGGGACTTTTCAAGGACCCGTGCTTGGTGCGGGAACGGTCGGCGTGATGGCATCAGGCCTGCCTTGGTTGGTGCCACCGGTCCTGGCCGATCCGCTGGTGTTCCTGATTGCGCTGGTCATCGTCAAATTGCGGCCCCAAGGTTTCATTGCGGCCGGCCGTTCGTGAAGGGCAAGGATACGGGGGACAACATGAGTGCAACAAAACTGGCTTCCGGAATATCACGGCGAGGCATCCTGAGCGGCGCCGGGGCCTTGACAGCGGCCGGGTGGATCGGGAGCGTAACAAGCGGATGGCTCCTGCGGCCAGCCTGGGCTCATGCCGCGGGCCCGATCAAAATGGGGATCGCGACGGACATCACAGGCGCGATCGCGGCAGCTGGCAATTCAGACTGGCAGGTGGCGCAGTTCACGGTAGAGCGGATCAATAAGGATGGAGGCATCCAGGGCCGGCCAGTCGAACTGTTCCTTGAAGACACCGCATCGGACCCGAAGGTCGCCGTGGGCAACGTACGACGCCTGATACAAGAACGCAGGGTCGACGTCGTGCTGGGCGGCATCACCAGCGCCATGCGGCAGGCAATCAAGGATCCGATTGTCAACCGGGGCCGCACGCTGTACATTTACCCGCAGCTCTATGAAGGCCAGGAGTGTACCAAGGGCCTGTTCTGCACCGGCCCGACGCCGGCGCAGCAATGCGACAAGCTGATTCCCTATCTGATCAAGACGGTTGGCAAGAAGCGTTTTGCCATGCCCTCTGCCAACTATGTCTGGCCGCAGCTTCTCAACAAGTATGCGCGCAAGATGATCGAAGCCAACGGGGGCGAAGTTGTGTTCGAGGAGTATTATCCACTCGACCAGCCGGAATATTCCGCCACCATCAGCAAGATCAAGGACGGCAAGGTTGATTGCGTATTCAACACGGTGATTCCGCCAGGGCTGCAACCCTTCATGAAGCAGCTGTACGAATCGGGCTTCCAAAAGGACGGCGGCGTGGTGACCTGCGTGTATTTTGACGAGAACACCCTGAACTACCTACCTGCGGCCGAGATGGATGGGCTGTACAGCTGCCTGGAATATTTCCACACGGTAGACGATCCGTTCAGCAAGCAACTGCAGGAAGCCTATTCAAAACGGTTCCCGAATACGAAGTACCTGTTCACGGCGGGCTCTGCCGCGACAGGAATGTATCGCGGAATTAAATTCTACGAAGCGGCGGTCAAGGAAACCAAAGGCGATCTGCATCGCGATGCCGTGGCGGCTGCGATGGACCATGCTGTCATAGAGCATGGTCCCGGAGGCGGAGCCGCAATGGTGCCGGGTCATAGGCACTGCAAAATGAATATGTACACGGCCATGAGCAAGATAAATGGCGACAGGCCATATTACCAGATAGTCGACAAGGCCAACATGGTGGATCCACGGGAGTGCTAGGAAGAGCGAGAGCCGCGGCTACAGGCAGGCGGTCATTTCCAGCGCTGCTGGCGGTTGAGCTGTGCGTATTCATGGGACTGATCGTAACTCCGTTCCTGCTCAGGGATCGCCTCGACCTGGTCACGCTGATGACCAATGTGATGATCCTGTCCATTTTCGCAATCAGTTTCGATATGTGCTGGGGCTTCTCGGGCATCATGTCGTTTGGACAGGCGTTGTTCTTCGGCGTCGCGGGCTATGTGATCGCGTTGATCGGCCGCGACCTCGATTTCAGCGCGATCTGGGGCGTGCTGCCCATTGCGATGCTGACAGGTCTGGCGTTGGCCTTTGTGCTTGCCATGTTCCTCCTGCTCGGGCGCAGGATACCGAGCGCGATTTTTGTCGCGCTCGGCACACTGACCGGCTCATATGCGGCCGAGCGCCTGGTCTCCGGATGGCAGTATGTCGGGGCCGGCAACGGGCTCTCGTCGATCAAGCTGTTGCAGCTTGGCTCTTTTGAGTTTGTAGAAGGCTTCGAATTCTATACGCTGGCCCTTTTGAACTTGCTGGTTATCTATCTGGTATGCCGCTTCATCGTCCGGTCCCAGTTCGGGCTGGTACTCGCGGGGATGCGGCAAAACGAAGAGCGTCTGGCCTTCCTTGGGTATCGTGTTCAGGTTTTCAAGGCGCTGATCTTTTCTTTTGCCGGCATGGCCGCCGGTTTGGCCGGGGCGCTTTACAGTTATCATCAAGGCTTTATTGGGCCCGGCAACATGGGGCCCGGCCTTTCAACCGCCGCGGTCATCTATTGTCTGCTCGGGGGCGCCGGCACGTTGATCGGACCGGTCATCGGGACAGCTGTCATAGAATTGCTGAGCTACGGCCTGTCTGATATCGACGCCATCCGCCATTTCTGGCCCGTCGTTCTCGGCCTTGTGCTGCTCGTGATCGTCATGTTCCAGCCTTCGGGACTGCTCGGGCTCGTGGTTTCGGACCGAGAGCGAATCGGCTCTTTCGGCGCATCCGGGCGCCGTTCAACGCATGGTTGATTCCGTTCCACTACTCGAAGTCTCGGCCCTGGGAAAGATGTTCGGCGCATTGCGCGCGCTGGACGACGTCAGCATTGCAGTCAATCGAGGAACGTTCCATGGCCTGATCGGGCCCAATGGCTCCGGCAAGAGTACGCTGCTGAAAGCGATTGCCGGCGCGCACTTCCCGACCACCGGCACGATACGCTTCCACCGGAAGGACATCACCAATTGGGCGCCATATCAACGGGCTCGTGCCGGGCTCAGCCTCAAGTTCCAGATCACCGCGGTGCTGCGGGAATTGTCGGTTTACGACAATGTTCTTTTGGCACTGCAATCACATGAATCCCCGTGGTCGTTGGTATTGTCCCGGACCCGCCGTCGGTTGGATTCGCAGATCATGCAGGCGCTCGACCGCTTCCGTCTCGCAGACCGTGCGGACGAACTGGCCGGGAAGCTCAGCCATGGCGAGCAGCAATGGCTGGAAATTGCAATGGCGCTGGCGCCTGGCCCGAAGCTGTTGTTGCTCGATGAGCCGACCGGCGGCATGAGTCCCGAGGAACGGCGCATGACGGGTGAACTTCTGCTGCCGGTCAAGGCGGAGTGTTCCCTGGTCATCGTTGAGCACGACCTCGATTTCATAAAGAACATATGCGATCACCTGACGGTCCTGGATCAGGGGCGCGTGCTGTGTGACGGCACCGTGCGTGAAATCGAGGAGTCGCCGGAGATCCAAAGGGTCTATACCAGCCGTGTCTGATGCATCGCCCATTCTCATCGTGGCCGGACTCGATGCCGGCTATGGCAAAAGCCAGGTTCTGTTCGATATGCGGATCACTGTGCCCCGGCAGGGGGCGGTGGCCGTGCTGGGTCGTAACGGTGCCGGAAAGTCAACCCTGCTGAAAACCCTGGCGGGGGAACTGCGGCCGATGGCTGGCTCGATCATTTTCGATGGCAGTGAGGCCGGTGGCGAGTCAACCGAACAGCGCGCGCGGCGCGGAATTGGCTTCGTGCCGCAGGAAGACGCGATATTTGGGAAATTGACCGTGCGAGAGAACCTGTTGCTGGGCGCGACCTACCAGCGTGACCGTTACGGAATCGACGAGGTACTCGACTTCTTTCCCAAGCTGGCACAGCGACTGGGCCAGACTGCGGCAACGTTGTCGGGGGGAGAGCGCAAGATGCTGGCCATCAGCAGGGCCCTGGTGGCCCGTCCAAGGATGCTGATGCTGGACGAACCGACCGAGGGCGTCTGGATCGGCGTCATCGAAGAGATTGCCGAACGGCTGGCTGTTCTGGCGCAACGGATGAGTGTCGTTCTGGTGGAGCAGCATGTGGACCTGGCACTGCGTGTCGCGCGCTACGCCTATGTCATGGATCGCGGGTCGGTAGCATTGGAGGGACCGGCGAGTCAGGTTGGCGATGACCCGCGCCTGCTACGCTACCTCGCTCCCTAAGGCCAACGAAAAATATCCTGGCAGCTTCGCAAAACGAAGAGATATGCTAATCTGGACGCAACGGCGTAACGGGGTGGAAAGTAATGGCAAGAACAGCTGACACGGCATGGCTGGACAAGTCCATTGCCGCCAAACGCGGCACCGGCTGGGGCGACAAGGCGCGTCTGCACGAACTGACCGAGGCTACGCAGGGCAAGTACCTTTACACCATCGGTCCCTATTCGGACCCGGTCCTCAGCGTGACGCCGGGTGATCGAATCCGGGTGGAGACACGGGATGCCTTCGAAGGCGCGATCCGCAACGAGAGCGACAAGCCGACCGAGCGACTGAGGATGCCGTTCGTCAATCCGCAGAATGGGCCGATCATGATCGAAGGCGCCGAACCGGGCGATGCGATCGCGGTTCATATCGAAAGCATGGTGCCGCGGGGCCAGAATCCTTGCGGAACCTGCTGCATGATTCCTTATTTCGGGGCGCTTACCGGAACCAGCCTGACCGCCACGCTGCATGATCCGCTACCGGAACTGACGCGCAAGATTCATGTGGACGAGCACAAGGTGCGCTGGAGTGAGCGCGTCACGCTGCCCTACAGCCCGCATATTGGCACGCTGAGTACGTCCCCCGAAATCGATTCCATCAACTCACTGACACCCGATAATCATGGCGGCAATATGGACCTGCCGGACATGGGGCCGGGCAGCATAACCTATCTTCCCGTACGGGTACCCGGGGCGCGGCTGTTCATCGGCGACGCCCATGCCTGCCAGGGTGATGGCGAACTATGTGGCACTGCCGTTGAATATCCTTCCACCACAACGATCCGCGTTGACCTGATCAAGGGCTGGACGCTCGACTGGCCGCGGCTCGAGCGGGAAGACTTCATCATGGCCATCGGCAGTGCACGTCCGTTGGAAGACGCGACACGCATCGCCTATCGCGAACTGGTGCTGTGGATGGAAGCCGAATACGGCTTCAACCGCTGGGACGCCTATATGATGCTAAGCCAGTGCGGAAAGGTCCGGTTGGGAAATTTTGTTGATCCCAAATATACTGTCGGCGCGGCTATCCCTAAGAAGTACCTCGCACCGGCTTCCTGACCCGCACCCAGGAAAGGCAACAGACAATGGATCTCGGATTGGCTGGAAAAAAGGCTCTTGTCACAGGTGGAACGAAGGGCATCGGCCGCGCCGTGGCCGAGCATTTCGCGGCCGAGGGGGCCGATGTGGCGATCTGCGCCCGCAACGCGGGTGAAATCTCCGAAGCGGTCGAAGCCCTGCGTGCCAAGGGCATCAAGGCAACCGGCAGAGCGCTCGACGTCGCCGATGGGCCAGCCTTGGCGGCGTGGGTGGCAGATGCCGCGGCCGAGCTTGGCGGACTGGATATTGTCGTTGCGAACGTCTCCGCCCTCGCGATCGGGCAGGATGAAGCATCCTGGAAGGCGGAATTCGATACCGACCTGATGGGCACCGTGCGTGCCGTCAATGCGGCCATGCCATTCCTGGAGAAATCAAATGCCGCCGCGGTGGTTGTCATCTCCTCGGTTTCCGGGCGCGAGGTTGATTTTGCAGCCGGTCCCTATGGCGTGTTCAAGGCGGCGCTCATTCATTACGCGAAAGGGCTGTCCTTCCAGCTGGCAGCTAAAGGGATTCGCGTGAATGCGCTGTCGCCGGGCAACACCTACTTCGCAGGTGGGGTGTGGGAGAAGATCGAGCAGGGCAATCCGGAGTTGTTCAGGCAAGCAATGGCGCTGAACCCGACAGGCCGGATGGGGCGGCCGGAGGAGATGGCGCGCGCCGTTGTCTTCCTGGCCAGCCCAGCAGCCAGTTTTATTACCGGAACAAACCTTGTGGTGGATGGTGCCCTTACCAGAGGCGTGCAATTCTAGAGTCTGATGACGAGAGGTCGCTCGACCTCGGTTTGACGGTGCTTCCAGGCGCCTCCCACGCCAGAGCCGGATGAGGTTACGTGGTACAGCAAGGCCGCCCGTCACAGGAGAAGAAGGCCTGCGCTTGGACAGGAGCCAAATGAACTGGATCCATCTCCCGCCTCGCGCCAAGCCCGCTGTCGCCGTCTTCGTGTTACCGTCAGTAGCCGCCGACATCGACGGCGCATGAAGCCTGCTCCTCTGGACACGAACCTGCCGCGAACTCAAAAATGTTGTAGCATAGAGGAGCGTCCCTGATGACGATCATTGATTCGCAAGTCCATGCCTATGAGGCGAACACGGCGAAGCGACCCTGGCACAGCGTGCCGAACTGGCCCTCGCACGTCACTGGTGACGAGATGGTGGCAGCGATGGACAAAGTGGGCGTTGACGGCGCGATCTTCATCTCCGCCTTTTCGATGTACCGCTACGATGCCAGCTATGCTGTGGAAGTGCAGCAGGCGCATCCGGACCGGTTCGCCATCGTCAAGCCAGTCGATCCGGACGATCCAGCTGTGGCCGATGTCATTGCCGACTGGAAGACGACGCCGGGCGCAGTCGGCATCCGCATCATGCTGCCGAAAGAAGCCCAGCGCGACCCCAATGATCCGGGGATCAACCGGATCCTGCGCGCGGCCGCTCGCCACGACTTTCCGGTCAACATCCTCTGCTGGGGCAACCTCGACGTGGGCACGGCGCTCATCGACGGCCATCCCGGCACGCGTTTCGTCATTGACCATCTGGGCATCGTGCAGCCGCGCGTCCCGCCCGCGCCGCCGCAGCCCTGGGCCGATCTCCCGAAGGTGCTGGAGCTTGCCAGGCGCCCGAACACGGTCATCAAGGTCAGCGGTGCCTGCACGCTGTCACAGGAGCCGTATCCCTTCGCGGACATCTGGGACCCACTGGCCCGCGTGTTCGATGCCTGGGGTTTCGATCGCTGCCTGTGGGGCACGGACTGGACCCGCGCGTTCGCTGTCGTCAACTACGAGCAGGCCGTCGAGCCGTTCCTCAACATGGACCGCCTGAGCGATACCGAGCGGGCCATGCTGATGGGCGGCGCTTGCGCCAAGGCCTATGGTTGGTTGCCGCGGAAACCTTAGCGTTCTCGTGAGTTCATCAGCGCGGCGGGCGAGAAGATTTTCCGATGGTGCTCGCTGCGTTGGCAAGGGGCGAAGCCGGGCGCATGAATCGTCAACGTCGCCGACCGCCGACCGCGGCCGGGAAGCCAGCACTAACTGACTTGTGGACCGGCGGGCGAATGGAGGATCGCGGCAAATACGCTGGTCGTGATGAAGAGCCGAGATCCCGCTCCGGGTCTTCTGTTCCACCTACGAACAGAGACTGCCGCCGGCCAACGATCCTCTCCTGCAAGCAGCAGGTCCCGCCTGATGCTCCCGGTTTCTCAACGGTTCCAGCAGCCTGTTCTGCAGCCGGCGACCCGCTCCGTCATCCGAATCGGATACCAGAGCCCGCCTACGGTCCGCGATTGGGTCCTGCGAGAACAAGATGCAACAGGTTTGTTGTTGTTTCCTAAGAAAGGCTCATGTAGATTCCGTTGGATCGGCATGGCAAAGATATACCGGCTGTTACCATTTGTGTCGCAGGATGATCGATTGTTCATGACAGAGATGGTGAATTGCACTCTATTCGTTCCAATGCCAGGCACTCTTGGCCCGAATACAGCTCCTCCGCGCCCTCGTATCCGGATTACCGGACCATCGACAATTATTTCAGACCACCAAAACCGCCGTTTGTCTGATTTTTTTCCAGGCCTACATCCGCCGCCGGAACAGGATTCGCTTGTGCCCCAGGGACGGGAAGGCCGTTATCACGATCATCTTGCCATGGGCGTCCTTCAACCTTGTCCGACCGTCCGCTGGCCCTGGCAACCGATTCTTCCCGAGTTCCGCGGGCGTCCCGAACGGAAGCGCCGAAACTGACGAAGCTTCGGCACAAGGCAGGGATGTTGCATTTGGTAGCAAGCTCCAGAGCAGGCCGGATCGCCCAGAGCGTCCGGAAAACTCAGGCCGAACACGACATCACGGGAAGCTCGCGCTTCCTGATTACGCGTGGCAGGCAAACGGGTTTTGTGTGGTCGGCATCCCGAACAACGCCGGATGATTTCAAGCCGGCGCCGATGCGGCTTCGGGCCGATGCGCCGAGCAGGGCAAGACGCGCGGCTTACGCCGGTCAGACCTTGTTCTTTTTGATTTCATATGCTGCTGCGCAACGGCCATGAGTGTCCCGGAAGGTCGTCCCACAGTGGCATCCGCCACCAGCCTCGCAGGTTGCGATCAGGAACCTATCCATATCCCCGGCGCGATCCAGCCGCACGGCGCGGTGCTCGCGGCCAGGCTCGAGGACCTGCTCGTAACTCACGTCAGTGCGAATCTTGCAGACATTCTTGGGGTTCCGCCTGACGCCGCGCTTGGCCACCCGCTGAGCGCGACGCCCGGAGAGGCGGCGTGTGGCGTGCTTCGCGACAAATCCACGCAAAGCCACCCCGGGCATGTCGATTCCCTCGCGTAGGTCAATGGTTCGGTCTTCCATCTGCATGCTCATCGTACGTGCGGCCTGCTTTGTGTTGATATCGAGCGGACACCTCAAGAGCGGCAGGATCTGCCGGTGGTCATGGTCCAGTCTGTCCTGGAGACGTTCAAACAGGCGACGACGGAACTGGCATTGTGTGAAATGGCGGTGCGGGGCCTCAAGACCCTGACCGGCTACGACCGAGTGATGGCCTACTGTTTTGGCAAGGATGGGCATGGCGAGGTGATCGCCGAATCGCTCGAGGCGGGCTTGCAGCCATATCTCGGGCTGCGTTATCCCGCCTCGGATGTTCCCTCCCAGGCCCGGCGGCAATACCTTCTGCAGCGCGTTGGCGCGGTTGCCGATTCGAACTACCAGCCGGTCCCGATGTTGGTGCACGCGACAGCGCACGATGTCGCACCGCTCGACATGACGCATTGTTCGTTACGAAGTATTTCGCCGAGCCATTACGAATATATGCGTAACATGGGCACTGCCGCCAGCATGACCATTGCACTGACGAGCCACAGGCAACTCTGGGGCATGTTGGTCTGTCACCACGTCACGCCACGGATCGCCGGCTCCGAACTGCGCGCCGCGGCCGACATGGTTGGACAGATCGTGTCGCTTCTGTTGACCAGCCTGGGCGAGACGGCGCTGTATTCCGAAAGGCTCGACAGGAGCCATACACTGCGCGCGTTGATCGATGCGTTGGCGGCGCCCGTTCCCCTCCAGGATGCTTTCGTAGCGGCCGAAACCGAATTGCTGAAGTTGGTTGAGGCAGACGGTGCGCTTGTCCGCATCGCGGGAACAGATCTTCGCCTCGGCCGCGTGCCACCGCCTGGCGCTGCGCAGAGCGCGCTGTTGACCTTGCATGCGTTGGCCGCGGGCAAGCCGCTGGCAGTGGATGATCTCGCCCTGCGCCATCCGGATTTAGACGACTGCACAGCAGCGGGAAGCGGCGCATTGTTGCTGCCGCTGTCGGAAGCAGGTGACGACGCGATCCTGTGATTCCGGCCGGAGTTGCCACAGCAGATTGTCTGGGGCGGCGACCCCAACAAGCAACTGACGCTGGATCCGGTCACGGACCGGCTGTCTCCCCGCAAATCGTTCGCCGCGTGGAAGCAGATCGTCCGTGGATACTCGGCGCCCTGGCATGAGGTCGATCTGGAGTTGGCGTCCGAACTGCAGAAGGCACTCGCCGTCGAGCTGGCGCGGCGCACGAAGGAGGAACAGGCCCGGGCACTGGGCGAATCGCAGCGCGCTATCCGCGATCTTCTGGACAATGCCGATCAGGGATTCCTGACCGTCGGGCCTGACCTTCTGGTCGGCGATCAATCAAGCGCGGCCTGTGAGGCCATACTTGAAACGTGTCCGGCGGGAAAACCGATCATTGATCTTCTCCACCCGGGCGATCCGACGCTACCCGAAACCTTCGAGAGCGTCTTCCGCAGCTCCAACGATTTCGTCCGGGAGCTCAAGCTGGAGCTGCTGCCCACCGAATTCAGGCTTGGCGACAAGTCGATCAAGGTAGGCTATAAGTTCCTCGCTGACCGCGGCCGCCTGATGCTTGTGCTGACCGATATCACGCAGGCCGTGCGGCTCACGGAGGCGGTCGAGCGCGAGCGTCACTATCTTGAAATGATCGTGCTTGCCTTCACCGAAGGCGATTCGTTCGCCGCTCTCGTCAACGACTACCAGCAATTCCCCGCTGATGGGCTGCCGCACCTGATCGAGCAGATTTAAAGTCCCGGAAATCTCGATGCCCTGTATCGGCGCCTGCACACCTACAAGGGCTTGCTGGCTCAATACAGCTTTCATGACAGCCCACGCCATTTGCATGAGATCGAGACGAAGCTGTGCTCGCAGCCGGCCTGGACCAGCAACGAAGCCAACGGGTCCGTTGGCGTGGAAGCGCTGAGGGAAGAACTCCGGCATGATCTGGCCAGGCTGACGGATGTTCTGGGATCTGATTTTGCAACCTCCGGCCACCGCGTCGTGCTGTCGCAGCCTCAACTGCGGATGATGGAGAAAGTCGCAGGGGAAATTCTGGCGGGCGACGAAGGGCTCAGCGCTTCCCCCACGCTGCGCGAGCTGCTGCAGGATCTGATCAGCCTGTCCAAGCTTGATGTGAAGAGGGCGCTGTCCCAGCACGGCCGTGGGGTCGCTGCGCTGGCCGATCGGCTGGAGAAGGAACTGCAGCCGATCATCGTCCAGGGCGACGACGTGAGCTTGCCTCCGGATCTCTTCAGTGCATTTTTCCGCTCGCTGGTACACGTGTTCCGCAATGCGGTTGCGCACGGCATCGAACCGCCGGACGAGCGGGTGCTGGCAGGGAAGGCGGCTGCAGGATTGATCCGGTGCGATGTTCATGATCGCGGCGGCTGGGTTGAAATGGTGATCGAAGACGACGGTCGTGGCGTGGACCGGTCGGTACTGGAAGCCAAGCTGGTTGCCTCCGGAGAGGCGCGGACGCAGGTTGAGCGCCTGCCGCTGGAAGAAGTTCTGTTTCGCCCGGGGCTGACGTCGCGCGAGAGTGCCGATGAAATCTTGGGCCGCGGCATCGGCCTGGCCGCGGTATGGCCCATCTGTCTCAGCCGCAGATTCGAAGCACCCGACGGGCGCCTGATGGGCTTCGTAGTCAGCCCGATCCGGATCGATAATTTCGGAAAATCGTTTGCCCGGCTTCTGCCTGCCGGCGATGCCTCGTTCGCCCTGTACCGGCGGGACGGGACATTGATCACGCGCTATCCGCCGGTTGATCGAAACGGTAACGAAACACCGGCGGCCATGCCCGGCTCCAACCGTCTCCCGGGTTCGCCGGGCGGCGACGTCAATCAAAAGGGTCGATTGATCGTTTCCAGGCCGCTGACCCATTTTCCGCTCGTCGTGGTGGCCAGCGCCTCCACTCTGCCTGATGGCGCTGCAGGATCGTCGCGGCCGGCGTACCAGGGAAAGGCTTCAGGCAGCGGAAACCGCGCTCTATAAGGCCGAGATTCATCTCGCCGTCGGCCAGGACCGGGAACGCAATGAAAGCGCGTTGCATCTGCAGGAGCGCCGCTTCAACCTGGCCATGAAAAACATGATCCAGGGCTTGGTCGTGACCGACTGCCGCGAAAATATTCTCGCCGTAAACCGCCGTTTCTGTGACGTATGGGGTCTTCCGGCGGATGTCGTCACCCCAGGCATGAGCTGCGCCGAACTGGAGTCGCTTGCCCTATCAGGGCGCCATATTGAATCCATCGACATAGCCGAGATCCGCCGCCAGCGAGAGGAAGTGGACGACAGGAATTCGACCTCGACCTTTGTCTGGGAACTGGTCAATGGCTGCGCTTTCAGGGTGAATCATCAACCTACGGAGGAAGGCTGGCTGACCACCTATGAAGATATCACCGAGCAGCGCATGGCTGAAGCCAGGATTGCGCATCTCGCCCGCCATGATGGGTTGGCCGACCTGCCCAACCGGGTGCTGTTCCACGAATCGCTCGAGAGCGCCCTGACATTCGCGCGCCGCGGTCACCTGATGGCGTTGCACTGTCTCGATCTCGACAAGTTCAAGATCGTGAACGACACGTTGGGGCACAGCATTGGCGATGCTCTGCTGCAGGCCGTAGCGCAGCGCTTGTGCGAAAGCGTGCGGGATTACGATACGGTGGCCCGCCTCGGGGGCGATGAGTTCGCCATCATTCAGAACTCGATCAGCTCGCCGGCCGATGCCACGCTGTTGGCAAACAGGCTGATTGAAGTGATCAAGGCTCCATTCGAAGTGCGAGGCCATCAGGTCGTCGTTGGCACCTGCATCGGCATAGCCTTTGCCCCGAATGACGGCCTGTCGATCGATCAATTGACGAAATGCGCCGATCTGGCTCTGTATCGCGCGAAATCCGATGAGTCCGGCGTCGCTCACCTGTACAATGCCGAAATGGACGCGGCGATGCAGGCCCGCAATGCGCTGGAGATGGACCTCCGCCAAGCGTTGAGCGCCGGGCAGTTCGAATTGTTCTATCAGCCGCAGGTCGAGGTGCGAGCGAGATGGATCGCCGGGTGCGAAGCGTTGCTGCGCTGGCGGCATCCGGAGAAGGGATTGGTGCCGCCCGATCAGTTTATTCCGCTTGCGGAAGACATGGGCATGATCGTGCCGATCGGCGAATGGGTGCTGCGGCAGGCATGCGCCACCGCGGCGGCGGATTGGCCGGAAAACGTACGGGTTGCGGTCAATCTCTCCGCGGTCCAGTTCCGGTGCCATGATATCATCGATGTCGTCAGCGGCGCGCTGCGCGATTCCGGCCTGGAGGCCGGCCGGCTCGAACTGGAGATCACCGAGACGGTCATGCTGCAGGATGCCGCCATGGCCCTGGCGACGCTGCATCAACTGCGTGAACTTGGCGTCCAGGTCTCGATGGATGATTTCGGAACGGGATACTCCTCGCTGAGCTACCTCAGGCGCTTCCCGTTCGACAGGATCAAGATCGACCAATCCTTCATCAGGGACCTGGGCAAGCAGGACGACTGCATTTCGATCGTGCGGGCCGTGATCGCCCTCGGGCGCGACCTGGGCATGGCGATCACGGCCGAGGGCGTGGAGACACGCCAACAACTCGACATGCTTGAAAATGCCGGTTGCACCGAAGTCCAGGGCTATCTGTTCAACCGTCCGGTCAGTGCCGCCGCGGCGACCGCCCTCCTGCAGTCGGCATCCATCATCGCGAACGGCTGGCCATATCTCGGCCATCGTCTTTCGGCGGAGCCGATGGCCCGGTAGCCGGTAAGACACGACGCGCAATCGGGCCTGGGGCGGTTGACGAAACAGGCGTGGTGATCCAGTTAGCTCCGGCAGATTTGCCGGAACACGCGACGTGAGACGGCGGGACAAGTCAATCCCGGGCAAATGGCGGAGAAGTCCGGCCGCTTCGATGCGCCCTTCTTCCACACCGAAGGCCATGACGCATGACGTATGGGGAATTCTGGGTCCACTATCTCCGCGCCCATCAGCGGACCGGCACGCGGGCGCTGCATTACACTGGCAGCGTTCTGGCCCTGGCATTGGTGGCGGCCGCAGCAATCTCCGGCGACTGGTGGCTGTTGCCGGCCGCGGTGGTGGTCGGCTACGGGCTGGCCTGGATCGGACATTTCGCGGTGGAAGGTAACCGGCCCGCAACGTTCGGGCATCCGGTCTGGTCGCTTGTCAGCGACTACCGAATGCTCCTGCTGTGGCTGACCGGGCGCCTCGGGCCGCATTTGGTCCGAGCGGCCGAGGAGCGGTAACGGGACTTGATCGAGGAGGACCCAGGCAGTTTACTGTGCAACCAATTGAACAGCCGAAACAAGCAAAGACAGAGGCGTGGCCCCACGTCTGCGCCTCGGGGGGATGACGGGCATCGGCCTGTCCTGCCTGGTCATCAACCGCACCGGCAGGGGCAGCGAGCTGATGAACCTCGGTGCCCTGCGGATACCGTCTCGTTACGGCTCGTCAGTCCTGATCCGCTGGGGCTGCCGCAGCTTCAGTTTCCCATTGGCACCTGCGGCCAGTGTGTGAACATAGAAATACTGCGCACCCGACGCCATCACAGGCGACGGCGCAGAAACGACAGCCAGCCCGCCGCATTGTCCGATCCAGTCAATGTGCCGGTGCCCATGCATGATCACCGCCCGCCCCGCCAGGCACCGCAACTGCCGGATCACCCAACTGCCGTTGATCAGCGCCGTGCCGATCCGCAGCGAAAGATTCTGCGCCTTTTGCGGATACTCGATGACATGGTGATGCAGCGCGACGATCCAGCATGCCTGGGGGTAGAGGCTGGTCGCAACGCGCAGCCGCTGTACCTGTTCCGCCGGGATGAGCCCCAGCGCATTGGTGAACGAAAAATGCGTGTCCGCATTCGAATTGAGTGCGACGATCCCAAGACCATCCGGACCGTCCGGTGGCAGTATCATCGGGAATACTGTATCCCAGACCGCCTCCAGCGTGCGCGACAGCCGTCGCGGAGCGCCTCTGTCGGCAAAGCATGTCATGTCAGAGGCGTGCGGGCGCAACATATCGGTCAGCAGGCTCCCCGGCGTTGCCCCCCTGATCACACGCAGCCGCCGTCCCTGAAGATAGTCCAGGACAGAAAGCGTACGCAGCTGCCGCAACCGCTTGGTGGGGCTCATGGGCGTGTCCATCCGGGCCGGGCTGGATCGGTCGACGACGTTCACGTCGTGGTTGCCGGGCACGGCAATAATCCGCTCCGCCAGATGCGGATATGCCGAAACAGCAATGAGAAATTCGGCCCACTCGGCGGAGCGTCCGGCATCGGTCAGGTCGCCGGTGATCAGAATAAAATCCAGCGGCTGCTGCCGATGGATTTCGTCGAGCCGCGCGAGCGTCTGCCGCAGACGGTCGTTGCCGCGCGGGCCGGCGCGGCCGCTTTCAATGCGGCCGCCGTAGCGCTCGCCGACCGTGTGGATATCCGACAGGTGCGCCACCCGCCATGTCCGCTCATCGTTTTCAGCCGCCGCGAAATCTTGCAGGTCTCGCGGTTGTGCCATCAGCGCATCCCCGACACCCCAGACCAGGGCCGCGCCTGCGCAATAGGCGGTGATCAGGGTTACGCTGTTCGCCAGCAGGACTGGTAGCATGCCATGCACCGACCCCAGGTCGGGAAAACGGCTCACCCAGCGCGTTGCCGGCCATAGCAACGCGACGACACCGGCTCCCAGCAGAAAGACCCCAATGCCTGCGACGGCCGCGCAGGCTGCCCGGATGGCGGCACGCCACGAAGGATGCAGACCGGACGGCAAAGGACCCTCGACCAGGTGCCGGAGCCCCTCGCGGCACAGGATGTAGATTGGCTGGACCGCCAGCGCGTTCAGCGACCAGAAATTGGTTTCAGCCAGGCGCAGAAGCCTGCGGCCGCCGAACCAGCCGATCGCCAAAAGGGGCGGCAGCAACAGCGCCGGCCAGATTTCGGTCAGCACGTTCGCGGTCTTGGACCATACCAGGATGGCCCAGGCAGTCACCAGCAACGGCACCGCCCCCAGCAGCAGCGCCGGCACCACCAGCAGCACGAACCAGACGACGATCAGCTTTGGCAAACTGATTTCGCTGAACAGGCTGCCGGCCAGCGACAACAGGGATCGCTGATGCGTGCTCGACGCATCGTCTTCGAGGTCGCCGTCGCGCGGGTCGAGGATCGGTTTCATTGCTCTGTCCGCGCGACCGGGGCTGCGCCGAACAGTTCAGTCACCCAGCGGCTGGACGGGTGCTCCTCGCACAACGTCAGGATCGCAATAACGATCGGCACGCCGATGAAGGCGCCGCTCAGGCCCCACAGCCAGGTCCAGAAGAACACGGCGAACAGTACGAAGAACGGCGAGATCGCCAGCACGTTGCCTGCGACCCGAGGCTCCAGGTAGCTTCCGACCAGGAACTGAAACAGGTTCAGGACCCCGAACACCAGCACCGCGCTCTGCCAGGTGTCGAACTGCGCCACGGCGAACAGCGTCGGCAACACCGTGGCCAGCAGCGGCCCGATCACCGGGATGTAGTTGAACGCGAAGGTGATGATGCCCCATTCCCGTGCCAGCGGAACGCCGCACAGCGAAATGAATCCCCACACCAGCAAGCCGGTCACTGCGCTCATCAGGGTGCGGACCGCCAGGTAACGCCGGTACTTCATCGCCACCCGCGCGCCGCCGACCAGCAGGACTTGCGCGACCGTCTGGTTGGTCATGCGTTCCAGCCGTTCGATCGCCGGCTCGACCTCGAGCAGCCCGAGGATGACGTACACCAGCACCACCAGCGAAAAGCTCAGCATGCCGTTCACGGTGGTGGTGACCCGCTGCACCGCGGCCAGCAGCCAGCCGACATTGAAATGATCGCTCCACAGGCTCGACACATCAACGCCGTGGCCCTCCAGCCACTCGGCGATCTGCGCGTAGAGGACCTGGAACTGCCCGGCTTCGGCCACCGCGTGGCTCACGACATGGCTGAATGCCCAGGTCGTCAGATGGGCGAAGGCGCCAATCAGGATGCTCGCGGCGATCATGCTGATCAGCAGCGCCACCAGCCGCGGCAGCCGGACCTGCAAGGCCGCCTGCAACGGCCAGACGATGGCGATGATGAACAGCGCGAACGCCAGTGGCGCGAAAACCGGCTTTCCGATGCCCAGCGCGGCGACCGTCAGGATCGTGGTGCCGATACCCACCATCGCGGCAAGGCGCCGATCGGCCGATCGGCGCAGGGCATGGACCGGGCTCTGCATGTCCTGAATCCTCGCGTTCTTCGTATCGAACCGCCTGCGTCCCGACAATCACGCGGCGGGCGGGCAACGCTGCTTACCCGATAAGTCCGGCATCAGGAGAGTCGCCGACCGAGAATGGGACGCACGGCACAGTGCAGGGACGCCATGCAGGTCCGTCCCGCCGGGCAATGCAACGGTGATGGCGGTCAGGCCGAAAACGGGGCCGTTGCGTCATGTCATCGCTCCGCAACGGCCCGGATGCCGCCGCGCCGTGACTTTCCGCGGCGAGGCTGCCGGGCCGACTTCGCTGTTTGACGCGACAACGTTCTGGCAAGGGCAAAGCCGGCTTGTCCCGTCGGCCCTAAGTTGTTGCTCGGCCACGTGGCCAGAAGGCGACGCCAAGCCCGATAATCAGCATGACCGCGATCAGCAGGAACAGCGCGGACTGCTTGACCCAGACGATAGCCGGCACCGAGGCCGCCAGGGCGACGCCGAGGAAGCTGATCTCCCAGGACGAAAGATTGATCCCAGCGAGCACCGTGCCGAGCGCCAGAAGCATCAGAACCACCAGGCTGCTCGCTTGCGTCGGCAGCAACGTCTGAAAGCCCGGCAACAGCACGAGGTTCATCGCGACCAGCAGCGTGATCCAATGGAGCGCTTGCGTCCATACCAGCCGGAAACGGGCGCTTCTGTCCGGCGCGCGCGGCCATGCGGTGGCAATGCAGACAAGCCCGGTCGCGATGGTCAGGAACTCCCAGAAGCCGTTCAGTGGCTGATGGGAAAAGTTCGTGTAGGCTATGCCAACGATCGCCAGCACCAGCAGTACAAGGTATGGCAATTTTCGCCGCAGCATGCCGGTTGCGCCGGAGCGAGTCGGGAGTGGGGCGACTTCGTCGTGCGTGATTGCCGAGTTACTCATCACACATCCATTTCAGAACAAGCAGCATCGTCAGTGGGCGGCCCTTGTTCATTGCGGGAGGGAAGCAGCGCCGGGCACTGCCGTGGCATCCAGCTCGCGTTACGTGTCAGTTCCCGAAAAGACAGCGCTTGATCCAAACGATTGCGGAACGGCCAATAAAGCGAGTTGGCGGCAGCCTGACCCGCAGGCGTCGGCGCGAGTGTCGGATCGTCTTTCGTGTCCTTTACTGGCACGAAGGCTAGATCGACTTGGCGGGGGTTGCCATTGCAGCCGGTACCAGGGCTGTGCTGTCCGTCCCATTCGGGCCGGCGTCGCGGCCGGTCCGGTCCTCTTTTTTGGGTCCGTAAGGGAGTTGCCGCGTCATTGGGCGTGGGGAATCGTCCTCTCCCCGTCATGGTCCGCGAAGGTGGACCATTCACGCCTTGCAGTGCTGGTCGCGGCAAGGCCCTCCCCGACTTGTGCGGGAGGTCTTCCGTGCCATCTGCCGCGGCCCGTGCTGATGGCAGTGGCCAGGACAAGCCGCATCGGCGCTTGCGTCAGGGTCACGATATCAGCGGATCACTGCGCGGTCCGCGGTCGCGCGCAACGTGCCGGTCGCGGGTGGCGCCTCTACCCAGGCTTCGCCCGACAGCATTTTGTGCGCGCCGTACTCGAACAGCGCACGCATGTAGGCCTGGTCGAACGGCTCCCGGCGTTCCGCCGTGAAGTTGGAGCCGATGTAGCTCAGGCGGAACGCCAGCCCGTCCCGTTGCGCGATCAGGAAAATGCGGCTGATGTCGCCGACGCCGCTGAAGTGCAGCAGCGTGGCGATCGAGCGGCTGGCGATGGTGAACAGGCCACGGTTGACGCTCATTCCCTCCACGTCCAGCCGGCCGTTGCGGACGACCCACACGGTGCGCTGCCGTGGCTCGGCGTGCGGGTCCGCCAGGTTGCGGGCATAGAGTGCCGGGGGATAGAGGAAGACCTGGGTCGCCGCGCCACCGTCCACGTGCATCTCCTGGTACGGGTGTCCGTGATACTGCACGTCGATCAGCACCGGCGGGAAAGCGCCGGGGATGGAGGCGGAGGCCAGCAGGATACGGCGGAACAGCCCGAGCGCCTGCGGGTGGCCGCTCGCCGCGATCGCGCCGATGTTCCAGACCACCGGGCGCTGCAGGTCGAGGTTGGTGGTGCCGATCAGCAGCAGCCGGCCACGGGCGTATTCCCGCGCAATGGCGGCCAGCATCCGCTCGTCCGCCTGCTGCGCGATCAGCCGGTAGAGTGGCGAGGTGTCGGCGAGCGCAACGTTGAAGAGCAGCGCCAGCGGGATGTGCCGCAGCAGCAGGATGTCGGGACGCGCCACTTCGGTGAAGACCGTTCGTAGCGCCGGGTCGTACTCCGGCCCGAGGAACGCAAAAGGGGCAATCAGCGCGCCGGCCGAGATGCCGGTGACGATATCGAATTCCGGCCGGGTGCCGGTGGCGGTCCAGCCGGTGATCAGCCCGGCACCATAGGCGCCGTTGTCGCCGCCGCCCGACAGGGCGAGGAAATTCGCTGGCGGCAGCGGACCGGCGCTGCGCGCGCGCTGGCGGGCGAGCATCAACGCCGCCTCCCGCCGCAGGGCCTCCGGCGGGCCGTCCGGCCAGAACCGCGCGTTGGGAATGCCAAGGACCGGCAGGTCGATCGCCACGCCGGGGGGCGGCGCGTCAAGCCGCAGGATTGTTGCGCAACCTGTGACGGCCGGCAGCAGGGTCAGTGCCAGCAGCCGCCGGCGTGGTACGGCCCGCGGGGACGACAGCAGCTCCGGCCTGCCCAACGGCATCCCTCCTTGGCGGCCGGTCCCGGCGCGCGCGTCCTCAGAAGCGGGCGGCAAGACCGCCGTGCGCTGCGGCCGGGCCGGTCATTGCCCGGCGGAGGCTCGCCCGGTTGCCACACCCTGCTGGAAAGCACGGTCCCGGCTCTGTACGTGGCGGTCCCAGATGAAACCACCGGTGCCGCCCGCCGCGGCGCCGATGGCGGCGCCGAGCCCCGCATTGCCGGCCATGGCGCCGATCAGGGCGCCGCCGGCCGCGCCGCCGGCCGCGCCGGTCATCGTGCGCTGGGCGGTGGGATCGAGATCGGCACAGGCCGAAACAGCCAGCACCATGGCCAGGAGGCCGGCGGAAAGAAGGCGCTGCGTCACGACGGTGTCTCCTGGCTCAGCGGTTGGTGGCGCGATGGGCGGACTGCCCCGGGCAGGGATAGGTCGCGGCGGCCCAGCGCATCAGGCCGTCCACCGCCAGCTCGTTGGCGTATTGCGGGTTGGCGCGCGCCCAGGCGACGAAGGAAGCCTGCGCCGCCTCAAACGTCGGGGACGGGTCGGGCAGGCAGAGAAACTCCGGACGGTTCTGGGAGATCTCCCGGTTGTACTGGCCGGCGCCCGTCATGAAGCCACGGCAGTAGCCAACTTCCGTGGCGCCCGCCGCGTCGCGTCCCTCGCTTGCGCAGGCCTCGGCGAGCGACGCTGTCGTCAATCCGCTGGCTGACGCCTGAACAATGGGCCAACCCGTTGCGACTGCCGCCACACCGACGGCCATACCCAGAACGAGTCGCATGCCAGTGTTCCTCCTGCTGCGTTACGCGCCCAACAATGCCCGCCAGGGCGGCGCATGCCCCAAAGCGGTTGGAGAACGGCCAGTAAAGCGGCTTGTCGACATCCCGGCCCGCAATCGGTGCAGGCGTCACGGGCGGGTACCGGATCGCTTTTCCATCCGTTACCGGAGCAAGATTAGGCCGGCCTGGCAGGGCTTGCCATTGCAGCCGATACCAAGGCCGTGCTGTCCGTCCCGTTCCGGCGGGCCGCGGCAGCGCCGCCCCTGTTCTGCCTCATTGCATATCGGGATTAAGGGGCAGTTAAGGAGGGATTTGGCGCCGCGACCGTTCTCACCGTCATGGCCGGGCGTGTCCCGGCCATCTGCGCTTCAACGGTAGGGGGCGGATGGCCGGGACACGCCCGGCCATGACGGAGAAGCAACGGTCGGCTCAACGCCGGTGGTGCCGATAGCTAACGATTTCGATTCGATTCACAATACGCGCCTGCCGCGCAACGGACAACCACGCCCACCCGACAAATTTCTGATCCAGACAGCCCCGAATCGAAATTGGGACGCACAGCATACTGCAGGAACACCGTGCAGGTCCGTCCCTCCGGATCGGCTGATAGGATACCCCTCCAAACCGAAAGCCGTCATGGGTCATGACGGATGTTACGCCGGCCAGTCAGCGGAGGCGCAGCAACGAATGACCGATGTCGTGCATTTCTGCGGTCCGGAACGCGAGGGCGGCGCATGATTGGTGCGGTGGGAAGACGCCTGTCCGGAACGATATCCCGTTGCGTATGCGCGACAGCCCTTGCTGTCCCCCTACTGATGGCCGCCTGCAAGAAGCAGGAACAGGCCGAGGCACCGGTGCCGCGTCCGGTGCGCACCGTCACGGTCGAACCGTCCAAGGCCGGCGAGACTGTCACTCTGACGGGTCACATCGATGCGCAGGACTCCTCGGCGATGGCGTTCCGCATCAGCGGACGCATGACCGACCGGTTCGTCAATGTCGGCGACATCGTCAAGCCCGGCCAGGAACTCGCCCGCCTTGACCCGCAGAACGAACTCAACGCCCTGCGCGCGGCGCAGTCACAGCTGAACGCGGCGCAGGCGCAACTGACCCAGGCGCGTGCCGCGTTCGAGCGGCAGCGCACTCTGCTGAATCAGGGCCACACGCCGCGGGCACAGTTCGAGATCGCCGAGAAGGCGCTGCACACCGCGCAGGCGAACGCGGACGCGGCCGAAGTGCAGGTCCGCGTCGCCGCCGATCGCGTCAGCTACACCGTGCTGCAGGCCGACGCGGCGGGCACCGTCACGGCCCGCGGCGCCGAACCGGGCGAGGTGGTCCAGGCCGGCCAGATGATCGTCACCATCGCCCGCCAGAACGGCCGCGACGCGGTGTTTGACGTCCCGGCCCAGGTGCTTCGTTCCGCGCCGAGCGACCCGCGGGTCGAGATAAGACTGACCGACGATCCCTCGGTCGTGGCGCAGGGCCGCGTGCGCGAGATCGCGCCGCAGGCCGACCCTGTGACGCGAACCTTCGCGGTGCGGATCGCCCTGACCGATCCGCCGGCCGCGATGCGCCTTGGCGCCACGGTGAACGGCACCCTGAGGCTAGAGGCGGATCAGGTCATCGCCATCCCCGCATCGGCGCTGACCGAGTACAACCGCCAGCCCGCGGTCTGGGTCGTCGATCCGAAGAAACTGACCGTATCCCTGCGGAATATCGAGACGCTGAACTTCAGCCAGGCGTCCGTCTCGGTGGCGCATGGGCTGGAGGCGGGCGATATCGTGGTCACCGCCGGCGTCCAGGCGCTGCATCCGGGCCAGACGGTCCGCCTGCTGGGGGCTGTGCTCTAGTGGGCTTCAACATCTCCAAATGGGCGCTCGAGCACCGCTCGTTCGTCGTTTACCTGATGATCGCCTCGATGCTGGCCGGGCTGGTCTCCTTCAGGAGCCTGGGCCGGGATGAGGACCCGGCCTTCGTCATCAAGACGATGGTGGTGCAGGCCGCCTGGCCGGGCGCGACCATCAACGACACGCTGCAACAGGTGACGGAACGGCTCGAGCGCGCGCTGCAGGAAACGCCGCACCTGGATTTCCTGCGCAGCTACACGCAGCCCGGACGCACGACGATCTTCGTCAACCTGAAGGGCGCGACGCCGGCCAGCGAGGTGCCGGACGCCTGGTACCATGTCCGCAAGAACATCGCCGACATGCGCCACACCTTGCCGGCCGGCGTCGTCGGTCCCGGCTTCAATGACGAGTTCGGCGACACCTTCGGCATCATCTACGGCTTCACCGCCGATGGTTTCACCCACCGCGAACTGCGTGACTACGTGGACAGCGTCCGCTCCAAGCTCCTGCTGGTCCCCGACGTGTCCAAGGTCGAAATGCTCGGCGCGCAGGACGAGCGGGTCTTCGTCGAGTTCTCGATGCAGCGCCTCGCCGGCCTCGGCATCGACCGTTCCGCGCTGATCGCCGCGCTGCAGGCGCAGAACATCGTCAGCCCCGCCGGCGTCATCCAGACCGGCAACGAACAGCTTCTGCTGCGCGTCACCGGCGCGTTCGAATCCGAGGAAGACCTCCGCAACATCAACTTCGTCGCCAACGGCCGCATGATCCGCCTGCGCGACATCGCCGACGTGCGCCGCGGCTTTGCCGACCCGCCGAAGCCGCTGTTCCGCGTCAACGGCAAGCCGGCGATCGGCCTCGCCATTTCGATGCGGGAGGGCGGCGACGTCCTCGCCCTCGGCCGCAACGTCGAGAAGGCGATCCACGACATCACCGCCGACCTGCCGCTGGGCATCAACCCGATCCTGGTGGCGGATCAGCCGCATGTCGTGGAGCACGCGATCAGCGACTTCACCACCTCGCTCTGGCAGGCCATCGCCATCATCATGGCGGTCAGCTTCGTCAGCCTCGGCGCGCGGGCGGGCCTGGTGGTGGCGATCTCGATCCCGCTGACGCTGGCGATCGTCTTCCCGATCATGCAGCTCGCCGGCATCGACCTGCAGCGCATTTCCCTGGGCGCGCTGATCATCGCGCTGGGCCTGCTGGTGGATGACGCGATGACGACGATCGACGTCATGACCACGCGCCTGGCCGCCGGCGACAGCAAGGAGCAGTCGGCGGCCTATGCCTACACCACGGTGGCGATCCCGATGCTGACCGGGTCGTTCGTCACCGCGGCGGGGTTCATCCCCATCGGCTTCGCCAGGAGTTCGGCGGGCGAATACACGTTCTCGATCTTCGTCGTCGTCGGCGTGTCGCTGATCGTCTCCTGGATCGTCGCGGTGCTGTTCGCGCCGCTGCTGGGCGTCTGGCTGCTGAAGCGGCCGAAGCCGACCGACAAGCCCAGCCGGATCCTGACCGGCTTCCGCGGCACGGTCGTCGGCGCGCTGCGCCGGCGCTGGCTGACCATCGGCGTCACCGCCGGCTGCCTGGCCGTCGCGCTGGCGCTGTCGCCCTTGATCCCGCGGCAGTTCTTCCCGCCGTCCGACCGGCCGGAGCTGCTGGTTGACCTGCGGCTGCCGCAGAACGCCTCGATCTTCGCCACCGACGACGCGGCCACGCGGCTGTCGAAGGTGCTGGCAAAGGACCCCGACGTCGCGAGTTGGAGCACCTATGTCGGCCGCGGCGCGATCCGGTTCTACCTCCCGCTGGCGGTCGAACTGCCGAACGACTTCTTCACGCAAACTGTCGTGATCGCCAAGGACGTCGCCGCCCGCAAGCGCCTGCAGGCCAGGCTGGAGGAGGTGCTGGCCAATCAGTTCCCGTCCGCCATTTCGCGGGTCTCGCCGCTTGGCCTCGGGCCGCCGGTCGGCTGGCCGATCCAGTACCGCGTCAGCGGGCCGGATATTACCCAGGTGCGAGACATCGCGTTGCGGCTGGCCGGCGTCGTCTCCGGCGATCCCGACGCCACGCATGTCAACTTCGACTGGATGGAGCCGGCGCGGCGGGTGCGCATCAAGATCGACCAGGACCAGGCGCGGCTGCTCGGCCTCAGTTCGCAGGCGCTGGCGGCGGTGCTGCAGTCGGTCGTGACCGGCACGACGGTGACGCAGTTGCGCGACGGCATCTATCTCGTGGACGTCGTGGCGCGCGCAACGGATGAGCAGCGGGTCTCGCTGGAGACGCTGCGCAACGTACAATTGCCGCTGCCGAACGGCCGCACCGTGCCGCTGAGCCAGTTGGCCAGCTTCGACTTCGACCAGGAATACCCCCTCATCTGGCGCCGCGACCGGGTGCCGACGCTGACGGTACAGGCCGACGTTGCGCCCGGCACGCTGCCCGAGACGGTCGTCGGCAACCTCGCGCCCGCCGTGCAGGCACTGAGCGCCGGCCTGCCGGTGCCCTATCGCATCGAGGTCGGCGGCACGGTGGAGGAGAGCGCGAATTCCCAGGCCTCGGTGAAGGCTGTCGTACCGCTGATGCTGCTGGTGATGATCACCTTCCTGATGATGCAGTTGCAGCGCTTCAGTCTGCTGGCGCTGGTGCTGATCATCGTGCCGATGGCCATGACCGGCGTGGTCGCGGCGCTGCTGCTGTTCCAGCAGCCGCTTGGGTTCGTCGCGATCCTGGGCATCCTGGCGCTGATCGGGATGATCGCCCGCAACGGGGTCATCCTGGTTGACCAGATCGAAACCGAACGCGCCGAGGGCAAGGCGCCCTGGGATGCGGTGATCGACGCCTCGGTGTCCCGTTTCCGCCCGATCATGCTCACCGCGATCTCCACCGTGCTGGGCCTGATCCCGATCGCGGCGACGATCTTCTGGGGACCGATGGCGTTCGCCATCATGGGTGGTTTCCTGGTCGGCACGGCGGTGACGCTGATCTTTCTGCCAGCGCTCTATGCCGCGTGGTTCCGGATCAAGGAGCCGCCGGCGGACGTCGTCGCCGCGGCACCCGCACTGGGCGCCGAGCGATGACCGTGCCGGCGATCCTGCGGCGGGGGGCGGGCTTCCTGGCGCTGTGGCTGGTGCTGGCGGGGCTGAACCCGGGCGACCTTCCCGCCGCGATCGTCGCCGTTGTCGCCGCGACCTGGGTCAGCCTGCGCCTGTTGCCGCCGGGCGACCGCATCATCTCACTGCCGGGCCTCGGGGCCCTCGCCGTGCGCTTTCCGCGCCAGTCGCTGGAGGCGGGGATCGATGTGGCGCGCCGCGCCTTCGCGCCGGACTTGCCGTTGAACGTCGGCACCGTTGGCTACACGCCGCGCCTGCCAGCGGGGCCGGCGCGCGACGCCTTCCTGGCTTATGCCAGCCTGATGCCGGGCACGGTTCCGGTCAGCGTGAATGGCGGCGTAACGATCATGATCCACTGCCTCGATACGCGACAGGCGGTCGTGCAGCAGATGGCGAACGACGAAGCCCGCTTCATCCGCATGCTGGGCGGCGCCGATGCCTGAGTTCCTGCTGCTCGCCGCCACCGTCATCCTGCTGATGGTGGCCGTCGGCCTGGTCCGCATCCTGCGCGGACCGGCGGACGTGGACCGGTTGATGGCGGTGCAACTGCTGGGCACCGGCGGCATCGCCGCCCTGCTGCTGCTGGGCATTGCGACGTCATTGCCGGGCGCGGTGGATGTCGCGCTGGTCCTGGCGCTGCTGGCGGCGTTCGCGGCCGTGATCTTCGTGACCAGCCTGGATTCGCCATGATGCTGCTCGGGGACATCGCCACCGGTCTGCTGGTGTCGGCGGGCGTCGTGTTCTTCCTGGCCGGGACTGTCGGGCTGCTGCGGTTTCCGGATTCGATGACGCGCCTGCACGCGCTGACGAAGGCCGACAGCCTGGGCCTCGGGCTGGTCGTGCTGGGCCTGTTGCCGCAGGCGGCCAGCGTGCTGGAGGCGCTGAAGCTGGTTGCGGTCTGGCTGCTGACGCAGCTTGCGGGGGCGACGGTGACGCAGCTTGTGGCGCGGGCGATCTGGCGCGGGGGCGGACGGTCATGAGCCTGGCGCTGCTCGCGGACGGCGCCCTGGTCCTGCTGGTCCTCGGCCTGGCGTTCTGGGTCAACGCGGCGGCTAGCGGGTTTGCCGCGGTCGTCGGCTACGTCGCGTTCGGTTTGCTGCTGGCGCTGGCCTGGATGCGCCTTGCCGCCGGCGACGTGGCGTTGACCGAGGCCGCCGTCGGCAGTGGCGCCACCGGCGCGGTGCTCGTCGCGGCGGCCATGCGGCTGCGCGCGGCGGCCGATCCCCCACCGTCATGGCCGGGCGTGTCCCGGCCATCCACCCCCAACCGTCGAAGCGCGGATGGCCGGGACACGCCCGGCCATGACGGCGGGGGAGACGACCTTGCTCCGCCCGCCCCTTATTCTGATAGCCACCGGGACGTGCCCGGCCATGACGAAGGGGGCAAGCCCGGCCTGTCCCTGCGCCTGGCCGCCCTGGTCCTGTCGGGCCTGGTGACAGCCGGCCTGGCGGGGTTGGTGCTCTGGACCGCCGGCCCCGCGCCCAGCCTGGCCGAGGCAGCCACGCGGCATCTGCCCGGGCTGGGCATGGGCAACGCCGTGACCGGTGTGCTGATCGCTTACCGGGCGCTGGATACGCTGCTGGAGAAAGTGGTGCTGCTGCTGGCTTTGGGCGGCGTCTGGTCGCTGACTCGCGACAGGGTCTGGGGCGGCCGCCCGTTCCCGCGCGCAATTCCAGCCGGCAACGGCGCGCTGATCCTGCTGGCCCGGCTGTTGCCGCCGATCGGCATTGTCGTCGCGGTCTATGTCCTTTGGGTTGGCGCCACCGATCCGGGCGGCGCGTTCCAGGGTGGCGCGATCCTGACGGCCATGTGGATCCTGGTCATGCTCGCCGGCCTGCGTGACGCCCCGCCGATCGGCAGTCGCCGGCTCAGGCTGGCCGTTGCCGCCGGGCCGGCTGCGTTCCTGGCCGTGGGGCTTGCGGGCTTTGTCCTGCCAACCGGCTTCCTGTCCTACCCCGAGAGCATCGCGAAACCACTCATCATCGCCGTCGAGGCGGTATTGACGCTGTCGATCGCGCTGATCCTCGGCCTGCTGGTTGCCGGCCCCGCGGAGCGGCCGCCCGACCCCGCGGAGCGGCTGAGATGACCCCGGCGACGCTCTACGGCCTGTGCAGTGCCGTGCTCGTCGGCGCCGGGCTGTACGGCATGCTGGTCAACCCACAGCCGCTGCGGAAGATCCTGTCGCTGAACCTGCTGGGCAGCGGCACGTTCCTGCTGTTCGGCGTGATCGCCCGGCGCGGCGCGGCCGCCGGCCTGGGGGGGGATCCGGTCCCGCAGGCGATGGTGATCACCGGCATCGTCGTCGCCTTCTCGGCCACCGCGCTCGCCGTCGCGCTGCTGCTGCGCGTGTTCCAGGAGACCGGCCGCCCGACGCTGGACCAGCCGGCGCCGAAGGACGGCGGATGATCGCCGCACCGGCCCTGCTGGTGCTGGCGATCATGGCTCCGGCGACGGGCGTTGTGCTGGCGTTCGCGTTCGGCGGCAGGGCGGCGGAGTGGATCGCCATTGCCACGACCGTGGCCGGGGCCGCCATTGCCGCGGGCATTGCCGCTACCCTGTGGAGCACCGGCCTGCCGCTGCGCTATGTCATCGGCGACTGGGCGCCGCCGCTGGGCATCGCGCTCCGGGCCGACGGGCTGTCGGCGATCATGCTGCTGACCAGCGCCGTGGTGATGGGCGCGGTCGTCCTGTTCGCCCGCGAGACCTTCGCGCAGCGTCCCGGCGCGCCCGAGACGCGGACGCCGCTGATATTCTGGACGATGCTGATGGGCGTCTGGGCCGGCCTGAACGCCGTCTGGCTCGCCGGCGACCTGTTCACCCTCTACGTCGCCCTGGAACTGCTGACGTTCAGCGCGGTGCCGCTGGTTTCGCTGGAGGGCAAGCCCGAGACGCTGGTGGCGGCCCTGCGCTACATGCTGTTCGCGCTCGTCGGCTCGGTGCTGTACCTGCTGGGCTGCGCGCTGCTCTACGGCGGCTATGGCACGTTGGATCTGGAACTGCTGGCGCATGCGGTGCGGGCGGAGCCGGTCACCGTCCTTGCGGCGGCGCTGATGACGGCGGGACTCGCGGCCAAGACGGCGCTGTTCCCGCTGCACCTGTGGCTGCCGCCCGCCCATGCCGGCGCGCCGGCCGCGGCGAGCGCGCTGCTGTCGGCGCTGGTGGTCAAGGGATCGTTCATCCTGATCGTGCGGCTGTGGTTCGACGCCTTGCCCGGCGTCGCCGGCGCCGGCGCGGCGACCTTGCTGGCCGCGATGGGCGCCGCGGCGATCATCTGCGGCAGCATCGTCGCGCTGCGGCAGGCCCGGCTGAAGCTGATGATCGCCTATTCGACGGTCGCGCAGATCGGCTACCTGTTCTTCCTGTTCCCCCTGGCCGGCGCGGCCGGGCACTGGAGCCGCATCGCCTGGACTGGCGGGATGATGCAACTGGTCGCGCACGCCGTCGCCAAGGCCGCGATGTTCCTGGCCGCGGGCCTGATTGGCGAGGCGCTCGGCCACGACCGGATTGCCGGCTTTGCCGGGCTGGGCCGGGCGTTGCCCGTGGTGATGCTGGCCTTCGGGCTGGCGGGCATGTCGCTGATGGGGTTGCCGCCGAGCGGCGGCTTCGTGGCGAAGGCCATGCTGCTGACCGCGTCGGTGGGCGAGGGGCAGTGGTGGTGGGCGGTGGTCATCCTCATCGGCGGCCTGCTTGCCGCCGGATACACGTTCCGCGTGCTGGCGCCGGCGCTGGCGGGCGGGCCGGTCCCGCTGGTCGCCCCCATTCCGCGGTCGCGGCAGGCGATCGTGCTGGGGCTTGCCGTCTGCGCGCTGCTGCTGGGCCTGGTGCCGCTGCGCCCGTCGCAGTTGCTGGAGGTCGGCCGGCCGGTCGCCATGGCGGTGAGCCGATGATCTGGCTCGGCGCGACCGTCGGGGTGCCGCTGGCGATGCTGCTGGCCTGCGTCTTGCCCGGTGTCAGGTATCGGATGACGAACTGGCTGGCGCTTGCCGCCGTGCCGGGCCTAGGCGCCGCCCTGTTCGCATCCGGTGCCTCGCTGGATCTTCCGCCGCTGCTGCTGCGCCTGCGGCTCAGCCTGGATGGGCCGGGCGCGCTTCTGCTCGGGGCGGCCGCGCTGCTGTGGATCGCCGGCGGCGTCTATGCCGCTGCCTGGCTGCGCGGTGATGCGCGGCGTGGCCGGATCGCCGTGTGGTGGCTGCTGACCCTGGCCGGCAGCCTGGGGGTGTTTATTGCGGCGGACCTGGTGAGCTTCTACCTGCTGTTCTCCATGGTCAGCCTTGCCGCCTATGGGCTGGTGATCGAGGGCGCGACGCCGGATGCGCTGCGGGTCGGGCTGATCTACGTGGCGTTGGCGATATTCGGCGAGGCGCTTCTGCTGATGGGCTTTGTCATGCTGGCGGTGTCCGCGCCGGATGGCGCCTCCCTGATCCGGGACGTGGTCGCGGCGCTGCCGGCTTCGCCGCGGAGCAATGCCATCCTGACGCTGATCATCCTGGGATTTGGCGTGAAGCTCGGGATGGTGCCGTTCCATGTCTGGATGCCGATCACGTACCGCACCGCGCCGGTCCCGGCGGCGGCGGTGCTGAGTGGCGCCGCGGTCAAAGCCGGCGTGATCGGGCTGATACGGTTCCTGCCGTCTGGGGTTGCGCTGCCGGGGTGGGGACAGGTTCTTGTCGTGCTTGGGTTCATCTCTGCCTTCTATGGCGTGCTGGCCGGTGTCAGGCAGAGCGACCCGCGGACGGTGCTGGCCTTCTCCAGCGTCAGCCAGATGGGCGTCGTCATCGCCGTGTTCGGCATGGGACTGATTGCCGGCGACACCGGCGTCGCCCTGGCCGCGGCGTTCTACGGCGTGCATCACACGCTGGTGAAGGGTGGCCTGTTCCTGGGTGTCGGCCTGGCGCCGCTGGCTGGCGCGTGGCGAAACCGGCTGGTGCTGGTCCCGGCGGCGATCATGGCGCTTGGGATGGCCGGCCTGCCGCTGACCGGCGGCTTCCTGGCGAAGCTGGCGATCAAGCCGGTCCTGGGCGACGGACTGGCGGGGCTGCTGGGCACAGTGTCCTCGGCGGCCACGGCCTTGCTGATGACGCACTTCCTGTTTCGTGTCGCGGCACTGCCCAAGGCCGCGCCGGCGCCGCCGCCAGGCCGTGACCTGCGCTGGCCATGGCTGGCGGTCGCCGTTGCGTCGGTGCTGGTGCCCTGGGGACTCTATCCGGCGGTCCTGGGTGGATCGGTGACCTATGCGCTGTCGGCTTCCTCGCTGTGGCGTTCGCTCTGGCCGGTGCTGGTGGGGGGTGGCCTCGGATTTGCGATGCAGCGCTGGGGTGGGAGCGTCATTCTGGTACGCGACAGTAACGTCATCGTGCCGGTTTCGGCGCGCGTCGATCGCATCATGATCGGCCTGGGCATTGCGGTCGAGCGCTTCGACATTGTGCTGCGGGAATGGCCGGTGGCCATGCTGTCGCTGATTGCCATGGCCGTGGCTTTGGCTGTGCTGATGCTGGCGCCGATCTGACGCCATGCGACTGACAGAATTGCCGTAAAAGCGCGTGTCCAGTTCATAATTCACGACAGTTAAACATTGCGGTAGGTGGCCAAATTGGAACGCAAGGCATTACGCTGAGATTCCGCGCACATCCGGGCACAACCGAACATTGCTATCTTTTTAGTCTCCACCGACCGGTCATTCGGCGGCTTTGACAAACATGTGTCGTGCTCAATGGAGACGAAAATGATCAAACAATTCCGCAGCAAGACTGTTTTTGCCGTCGCTCTCATGGCGATCGCTACTCCGGCCGCCTATGCGCAGGTGGCGAGTACAATCGAACAGGCGGAGCTTGCCGGACTGTCCGCTGAGAAGCGTGCCGAGGTTCAGGCACGCGCGGTCAAGGGCAACACCGTAACCGAGGTACTGACGACGATGCTGCTGAACGGCATCAAGCTCAAGCACCCGGCCAGCCGGATCGTTGCGATGGACTTCGGACGTGGCATCGCCGTGGTGCAGCTTGCCGATGGCAAAATGACCGCCGTGAACTTCGATCCCCATACGCTGGTCATCAAGAGCTGATCAAGGCCGTTGTACCGCGGGACGGGCTGCCGGCGCGCCTCGCGGTGCAAAGATATTCAAGACGTTATGGGAGGATGCCATGTCGGATTTGCTGGTAATCGAGTATCCGACCGAGGAGAAGGCCGAAGAGATCCGCCAGAAGCTACTAAACATGCAGAATGAATACCTCATCGAGCTTGGTGACGCAGTTATAGTAACGAAGTGCCCCGAGGGCCATGTCAGGCTGAACCAGCTTTACAATCCGGTGAAGGCAGGCGCGGCTTCAGGCATGTTCTGGGGCACCCTGGTCGGCTTGCTGTTCATGATGCCGCTGGCTGGTGCCGCCGTTGGCGCCGCTTCAGGTGCCATCAGTGGCAGGATGACGGATGTTGGGATCAACAACAATTTCATGAAGGAGGCAGGGACCGCCCTGCAATCCGGCAATGCCGCGCTTTTCCTGCTGATCCGCAAGATGACCACTGACAAGGTAGCGGCCGCACTGGCCGGAAGCGGCGGCAGAATCATGCGCAGTTCGTTCGACGAAACAAAAGAAAATTCCCTGCAAGCGGCGTTTCAGGGATTGCAGCAGGCGACATCACAGGCATCTGCGCCTGCCTGATCCGGTTCCTTTGGCGAAGGCGGGTGGGAGCAAGCGCCGCCGGGGAGAGATCGTAATGATATTCATTCAATTTTTTTTGATCTTTGCCCCGTAATTGATCTATCATAAGCGGTCTGCCTTATCCATTAGTATTCAAGGAGGTGTTCTCATTCGTTTTTCGTTGAACTCGCCAAAATCGCCATGGAACCGCAGCGTTTCGACACGAGTAGTTTCGCAGGCGCGGAGCAGTATGAGGCTTGGCTGAGCTGGTTCGATGGTATTTTTCATATCGATCCGGCACAGTCGCCCGAAGCTGGCTTCCGCGCAACGAGCGAGGTATGGTCACTTGGCGGTTGTGTCCTCAGCCGTGTCTTCGCGCCGGGCGCTCGGGTTATACGCAACAAGACCCTGATCAGCCGCAACCCGATCGATCACTGGGCTGTCGCTATCGGGAGTGACACGATCACCACGGTCAGTGCCGGCCGGCATGTGTTCCAGACATCCCCACACGTACCGTTCATCGTTTCGCTCGGCAGCGAAATGGCCATCGAGCGGGACGAGGACCTGCAGCGGCAGCTCTACCTGTCGCGTGACACGTTCTCGAGTATTGCACCAGTCCTCGATGCCTCATGCGGCGCCATCGTGAACGGTGCGATGGGTACTATGCTCGCGGATTACATACTGTTGCTGGAACGCAGCATGGCAGGGATGTCCGAGGATGACCTGCCGCGCCTGAGACTGGCCATTTCGGCGATGATCGCCGCCTGCGTGGCGCCAACGCCGGATCGCGTGGCGGAGGCGACAGAGCAGATCGACCTCGGCCGCCTCGATCGTGTACGCCGCGCGGTACGGAAGCATTTGCGGTCTCACCTCCTCGGGCCCCGGCTCCTTTGCCGGTATGTCGGGACGTCCCGATCGCAACTTTATCGGTTGCTTGAACCCGAAGGGGGCGTGGCGCGCTACATTCGGCGGCAACGCCTGCTCGTGGCCTACGCCATGCTGGCCGATCCGGCAGTTGACCAGCCGATCGCCCAAATTGCCGAGGAACTTTGCTTCGCCGATGGCTCCGGGTTCAGCCGCGCGTTCCGCCAGGAATTCGACATCAGCCCGACCGACCTTCGCGCCGCGGCACGCAGCGGATGCAGGCCATTGGCCAGGCTCAATGGCCACAACGGCGTGCGGCCAACGACCTTGAACGACCTGCTGCGCGCGCCGTAGCGGAGACTTGCAGTCGCCTACAATCCTTGCAGCAGCGGCTCCAGGTCGAACGTGGCCCGTACGCCCAGATCGGCGCCATGGACCTTGAGGAATGTATCGGCTGCGTTCCGCCCCTCGTCGCGCAGCATCGTCAGGAAGTCCCACTCGGCGTTGAGTTTTGACGAGGACCCAAGCTCGGCGAGCGCGCCGCTGGCGATACGGTGGATGCGCATGGCCGCCAGCATTGCCAGTTCCGGAGAGTCCGATGGCGGCACCCGCCGCATCAATGCCATCAGGCGCAATTCCTTCAACAGGACGGCGTTGAACGCAACCTCGTTGATGCGGTTGAGAATGCCGCGTGCGGAACGTGGTGTTTCGGGACGCTCGATCGGATTGATCTGCACGAGGATCGTGTCCTGCGATTCGCATTCACGCACGAGCGGCGTCATGGTCGGATTGCCGGCAAAACCGCCATCCCAGTAGCTCTCGCCGTCGATCTGCACGGCCTGGAACATGGTCGGCAGGCAGGCCGAGGCCAAAAGCACGTCGGGCGTGACCTCGGCGTTGCGGAACACCCGCCCGCGGCCGGTGTGCACATTCGTTGCCGTAACGAACAGCTTGATTGGCGCGCTTTTCAGGCGCCTGAAATCGACGATCTCCGTCAGGATCCCGCTCAACGGATTTTGGCCCATCGGGTTGAGATCGTAGGGCGAAAAGATCCGTCCCATCAGATCAATGGTGAGGTAGGCCGGCGAGTGATCGAGCGACCAGCGGCCAAGCAGCATGTCGAGCATCGAGCGCCGGAACGGACTGAAGGTGGCGGCCATCCCGACCTGGTTCCAGAAGCGGTGCAAGGCCCTGCGGGCACCTTCGGCCCCGCCTTCGGCATGGCCGTCCACGAGAACGGCGGCATTCATCGCGCCGGCGGACGTGCCCGAGATACCGTCAATCCGCAGCCACGGCTCCTCCAGCAGCCGATCCAGTACGCCCCAGGTGAAGGCGCCGTGCGAGCCGCCCCCTTGCAAGGCAAGATCGATCAGGACTGGCTTGCGCATGCGATTGGATTCGGTCTCATTCCGCATCTGGGGTGCAGGCATTGTTGTCACCTGAAAATCCTGCTGCGCTTATAGCCGGTGCGCCCGCGCCCGTGCACTGCACAAATGCCTGCGCAGTTAGGGTCCAGGCAGGTTCGGTGTCTCAACTCGATACCGACAGTTCCAAACTTTTCACAGGCGTGGGAAGAACAGGCGCATCTTCTGTATTGTACTGATCGTGCGTTGAGCCATGCAACGCGTGGCGCATAAATGACTGCCGCACTGGAGGATTCTGTCATGCCAGCTGTTCAGGACAGCGCCGTCGGCCGTGTGCTTGCCTGCGTCGATGAGGATCTGGACCATGCGCGCAGCCGGTTGTTTGAGCTGCTGCGGATTCCAAGCATCAGCACGCAGCCCGATCACAGGCAGGACATGCAGCGCGCGGCGGAATGGCTGCGTGGGCAGTTGGAAGAACTTGGGCTGCAGACTGCGATCATGCCGACCGCCGGCCATCCGAAGGTGGTCGGCTTCCATCCGGGGCCGCCGGGCAGCAAGGCGCCGCGCGTGCTGTTTTATGGCCATTATGACGTGCAGCCGGCCGATCCTCTGGACCTGTGGCACAGCCCGCCGTTCGAGCCGCAACTGGTGGAGGGGCCTCGGGGGCCACGCATCGTCGCCCGCGGCGCCGTCGATGCGAAGGGCCAGTCGATGATGTTCATCGAGGCCTTGCGGGCCTGGAAGACGGCCGGCGGCGGCATCCCACTGCCGGTTATCGTGCTGATGGAAGGCGAAGAGGAAATCGGCAGTCCCAACCTCGAGCCATTCCTGAAGGCAAACCAGGCGGATCTCCGCGCGGACTTTGCCCTGATCAGCGACACCAACATGTGGGACATCGACACGCCCGCCCTGACGACGCGGCTGCGCGGGATGTGCAACTGCGAGGTGACGCTGAAGGGACCAGGCATGGACCTGCACTCCGGGCTGTTTGGCGGATCGGCGCTGAACCCGGTGAACGTGCTGGCGCGGATACTCGGCGACCTGCATGACAAGGACGGCCGGATCCAGGTGCCGGGTTTCTACGACAAAGTACGCCCGGTTTCCTCGGGGCAGGCCGCGGAGTGGCAATCGCTCGGCTTTGACGAGGCGGCGTTCCTGAAAGGCATTGGGCTGACCACGCCGGGCGGCGAGAAAGGCGTGCAGGCCCTGCAACGCATATGGGCGCGGCCAACGGCGGACATCAACGGCATTTGGGGCGGCTACGCCGGGCCCGGCAGCAAGACGATCATTCCATCCGAAGCCGGGGCAAAGGTTTCATTCCGCCTTGTGCCGGACCAGGAACCGCAGGCGATTTTCGAAGGTTTCCAGAGGTTCGTGCGCGACCGGTTGCCGACCGGCATGCAGGTCTCGTTCCAGGCCTTCGGCATGGCGGCGGGAATACTGATCGATACCGATACGGTATGGGCCCGCGCGGCGAAGGAAGCCTTGCAGCAGGAATATGGGCGCCCGGCGGTGATGATTGGCAGCGGCGGCACGATTCCGGTCGTGGAGCAGATCAAGCGCGTGCTGGGGATTGACTCACTGATGATGGGCTTCGGCCTCGACGACGACCAGATCCACAGCCCGAATGAGAAATTCGAGCTCAAGTGCTTCCACAAGGGCACGCGCTCCCACGCGCTGCTGCTTGGCAAGCTGGCGGGTTGACATAAGCATGTCGGTTGGATGCGGTTTTTCCTGACGACCGTATCGTTGCCTCCGTCCGGGCGGCGGTCCCCTGGTTAAGGACCGTCCGGCACGGAAGCAACAAGCCCGGGCGCGACGCTTCTCCGGTCAGAACCTCCAGAACAGCGGCACCCAGAAGGTGGCAACGAAGAAGAACAGGATCAGCAGCGGCAGGCCCAGCTTCCAGTAGTCGCTGAACACGTAGCCGCCCGGGCTCATCACCATCAGGTTGACCGGCGTCGCCACAGGCGTCAGGAATGCACCGGCCGAGGCCACCGCGATGCTCATCAGCACCGGCTGCGCAGAAACCCCCATCGTTTTGGCGGCAGCCAGTCCGATCGGAATGATGATCAGCGCCGTTGCGGTATTGCTGATCAACTGGCCAAGGACTGCGGTCAGAATGAACAGCCCGGCCAGCAGCGCATACGGGCTGCGGTCGCCGACGATGTTCACCAGCCCCTCGGCCAGCATGTTGGCCGCGCCGCTGTTCGTCATGGCGGTGGACAGCGGCATCATCGCGCCGACGAGAATCACGGTGGTCCAGTTGATCGAGCGGTAGGCCTGTTCCACGGAGAGGACACGGAACAACACCATGGCCAGCGCGGCCAGCAGGCCGGCGATGACCGACGGCAGCAGGTTTGCCGCCAGCAGCACCACCATGCCGAGCAGGATGGCGATAGCCGTCTTGGCGCCGCGTCCCATTGGCACCGCCTGCCGGCGCACCAGTTCGGGCGAGTCCACCACCAGCACGTCGGGATCGCTCAGCTTCTGGTCCAGTGCCTCCCACGTGCCCTGCAACAGCAGCGTGTCGCCCGGCGCGAGAATCGTTTCATCCGGCCCCAGATCCTGGCCTTTCCGCTGGACGGCGAGAACCAGCAGGTCTCCGCCTGGCGTCACCATGCCGGGAAACACAGCCTGGCCAATCATGTCGGACCGCGGCGGCACGACCACCTCGGCAAGGCCGGAGTTGCGGTTGAACAAAGTCCCGGTCACATTCACCGGTGCGTCGGCCGCGCGAAAGGCGAGATGCATGTCGGTCGCCAACGCGCCGGCGATGTCTGCGTCACCGCGGACCATGAGCAGGTCGCCTTCAGCCAACGTTGGCCGGCGCACCGGCCCGGTGCCGTCGCCTGACAGGACCGACACGAGTGTCAGGCCCTCATACTGTGTCATGTCGATGGTGCCGGTGGGCACGCCGACATAAGGCGACGACACCCTGATGCGCAGGTAGAATACGCCGTCGTCGAGCCGGTACTGCTCGACCAGCGTGTGCGCGTGCCGGCTGAGATCGACGGGCAAGGACTTGCCGCTGCGGGTTGGCAGAAGGCGCTGGCCGAACGCCACGACGATGGCAATCGTGCCGGCGAGCAGCGGCACGCCGGCAATGGCAAAGGAGAACAGGCTGAATGGCGGCATGCCGTGATCCGTTGCAGCCTCGGACACCAGCAGGTTCACCGGCGTGCCGGTCAGCGCCAGCAGCGAGCCCGCGTGGGCGGCGAAAACCAGGGGCATCAACAGTTGCGACGGCGCGCGCTTCAGGCGCACCGCCATGACGACAACGACCGGCAGCAGCGCAGCGACGGCGCCGTTGACACTGATCAGCGCGGTGAGGCCTGCGACCAGCGACATCATCAGGACCAGCAGGCGCGTTCGGGATTCGCCGGCCTGGGCGATCAGGTACTGGCCGGCCCAGGCCGTCACCCCGGTCGCGTCCAGTCCCGCGCTCACGACGAACAGCGAGGCAATGAAGATCACGGCCGGGTCGCCGAGTCCGGCGAGCGACTCGTGCAGCGTGGTGATCCCGGTGAAATACAGCGCAAGTGCCGTGCCGAGGGACACCAGGACCACCGGAAAGCGGTCCCAGATAAACAGCACGACGATCGCGACGACGATCGCGAAGGTAATCGTTACGTGGCTCATGCCAAACGCCCACAGGGCGAGTCGGTGAACTGCCGCATCTCAGCCGTTTCCTTCGCTAAATGCCGAGAGGAATATCGAGGAAGTACCAGACAACAAGCAAGACTGTCCATACAGCATACAGGACGGCAGTGTAAGGCAGCATCATGGCCACGACGGTCCCGACGCCCGCGTCCTTTTGGTACTTCTGCGCGAAGATCACAATGATGCCGAAATAGGCCATCAGCGGCGTGATGACATTGCCTGGCGAGTCGCCGACACGGTAGGCCGCGAGCACCAAAGCCGGTGACGTGCTCAGCTTCATGAACAAGGGAACGAAGATCGGCGCCAGGATCGCCCACTTCGCAATCGCCGCGGGAATGATCAGGTTCACCACCGCTGTTACGATCACGAACACGATCAGCAGTGGCAAGGCCCCCATATTCGCCCGCTCGATGAGGTCGGACAGATTGACCGCGGCGATTGTTGCCAGGTTGCTGTAGTTGAAGTGCGCCAGGAACTGGCTGATGACCAGGAACAGGAACAGCAGTCCGCCGAGACCGGAAAACGTCTTGGTGATCGCGCTGATCGCTTGCGTCAGCGTGCCGATGGTTCCGGCGCCGCGGCCGTAGGCGTAGCCGGTGGCGAAGAACACCGCCGCGATCAATACGATCAGGCTGTTCATCAGCGGCGAGTCCCCGATCAACGCGCCCGTCTCCGGGTTGCGCAGCGGCGCGCCGGGCGGCAGCGCCAGCAGGGCGATGACCACCAGCGAGCCGATCAGTGCGTACAGCGCATAGCGCAGGCCAAGCGCTTCCCTGACCGGGTCCGTCGTGGCGCTCTCGACCGTGGCGTCGCCGTGGTACGGGCCAAGCCGCGGTTCGACCACGCGCTCGGTCACGATCGTGCAGACGACGCAGAGCAGGATGCTCGATACGATGGAGAACCAGATATTCGCCGTCAGGTACAGCGAGTAGTGCGGGTTGAGCAGGTGGATAGCATCATTGGTGATTTCCGTCAGCACGCCATCGATCGGCGTGATGATCAGGTTGACGTTGAACACCGCCGCAACGCCCGAGAACGCAGCGGCCAGGCCGGCGATGGGATGCCGGCCCAGGCTGAGGAACGCCGCGGCCCCCAGCGGGATCAGCACCAGGTAGCCGGCATCGGAAGCGACGGACGACAACACGCCCATCGCAACGATGATGAAGGTGATCAAACGCCGCGGCGCGACGGCCACGATCTTGCGGATCAATGCGCCGATCAGTCCCGCTTCCTCGGCGAGGCCCACGCCAACCATGGCGACCAGGATGACCCCAACCGGGCCGAAACCGAGGAAGTTGCGCACCACCGATATGATGATGAACCGCAGTCCCTCCGCGGTAAGCAGGCTGTTCACCGTCGCCGTTGCTTCCAGGACCTTGTGCGTCACGGGATCGACGACCTGATAGGTGACGCTGGTGCCCAGCATGTGAAAAAGCTGCGACAGGACGATGACGATCGCCGACATCAGCAGGAAGATGATGGCCGGGTGCGGCACCTTGTTGCCGACGACTTCCACCCCGTCCAGCAGCTTTTGCAGGAAGGTCTTCCGCGAGGCGACCGTCGCACTCATGCGCGTTTCCCCCATTTTCCTTGCGTTGTCAGAAGCGTCCAACCACCACGCCGACGATGCGATTGGTGATGCCAAGACCGGCGCCCACCGGCCCAGCGGCGGCCGACCCGCCGAACAGGTCCCGCCGCGTGAGGATGTATTCCAGGCCAACATCCATGAAGCCGCTGCCGAACACGCCGTTGCGTATCTGGCCGAAGGGGCTCCAGATCAGGTTGGCGAAAAACTGCTGCATGTCGCGGTTCAAGCCGAGCGCCGAGGGGGAGCCGGGGACAAAGTTCAGCGCGTAAGACGGATAATCCTGCCGTGAATAGGCGTAGGCGACATTGCTGCGCAGCTGCGGCGCCCAGAACCGGCGATAGGAGACAGCCACGCCATAGGTCGGCAGCGGGTCAAGGCTGCCGCCGACGACGCCCGGCAGCCCGATATTGGACAACGCGTCCTGGCCTGTCGTGTTGCCTGCGAAATAACGACCAATGCCCTCGCCATAATAGGCCATGCCGATCACCTCATCGGCGCCGAAGCCTTCCCAGATCCATCGCATCGGCATGCGGACATGGCCCGCGACGCCCCAGCCCGTGGCGTTCATGCTGACGTTCGGCGGCGACGCGGCCGTGCCGGCGGTGCGCACGCTCAGCCGCCGGACCAGGCCGCGCACGTCGGCGACCAGCCCATCGTTGCCATAGGTCAGCCGGCCCACCATGTCGGGTGCCGTGTTGAAGGCGGGGCTTGCGCCGCCGGTGAAGTTCGTGCCGGGGTTGAAGACGCCGGCGACCGAGGTAAACTGTGTCTCCGGCGCTTCAAGCGAAACCATCCCCGTCAGCCCCGGCGCCAGCCGCCCCGTTGCCCTGACCTGGGCCTGGCGGGTAAAGGACTGGTTCAGGTTGGTCGCATCGACGATCGTTTCGTAGATGCCTTCGTTCCACACGCTGTTCGCCTGGCCGGCCAATACCCGGAAGCTTTCGGTGCCCAGTTCGGCCCAGGCCTGGCGCAGGCGGAACACGGCATTCGTGCTCGTTGGGGCACCGCCGGCGAAGTCGCCCTCGATACGTGTTTCCAGCGTGCCCCAGTTGGTCAATGAACGTGTATCGACGCCGATGCGGCTGAAGCGCGCGGTGACGGCGAGTTCGCCGCCCTGCTGATCGGCGGCGCTGTTGTTCAGCGGGATGAACTGTGGCGGCGGCGCGTCGGTCTGGTTCCGGCCGCTCAGGTCGTAGTAGGAGGACACCTTGGCGAAGCCGTAGAGACGCACCTCGCTTTCGGTGCCCGGGATGCGGATGGCAAGGCCATGCAGGTCGGAGCGCAGGGCGTCCTCGTTCTCGAACTGGTTGCCCATCGGCTCTGGCGGCAGCAGGCCGGGAATGTTGGGATTGAGTTCGGCGGCAATGGCATTGGCAATCGGCGGGGCTACCTGGACCGGCATGCCTGCGGCCGGCGCGGCGCCAGCAGATGGTGCGGTGCCGATAGGCGCGGCTGTGACGGCCGCCGGTGACGCAGGTGGAGCGGGTTGCGGTGTCGGCTGTGGCCTGGCCGGCGGAACCTTGGCTGCCGTCCGCGGATGGGTTGCTGGTGGTTTGGCCACAGTCTTTCTGTTTTCGAGTTGATCCACTCGGCGCTCCAGCGCATCGATCTTGCGCAAAAGCTCTTCCACCGTCGGCTGCTGCGCGAGTGCCGGCTCAGTGAGAAACGCGCAGGCCAAGAGACTGAGGACTTTGTATGAACGCCGCACGTTCCCCTCATTATCGCCCGCTACGTTCGCCGCGCCGGCTTATGTGGCTATACAAGACACGTATTACGATTTCTCCATTGGGACGACAGCTTAAGCGGGATATTCAGGCACGGTGCGGCCAACCATCCCAAGCCTATCCCGAGCGTTCCAAAGTAGATACGTTCCCCCGTGGAGCCGATGAGGCATGCTGACGGACGCCATCAGACGATAGCTTGCTGCCGCTTTGCCCCGGGTGCCGGGACTGGAAGATCAGGAACAGCGGCACTTCGGCATATTCCTGGTTGATGATGCCGCCGGATTGATGCGGCTCTGCCTTCTCGATCGTTCCCTGGCGTTTTTCGATACTGTGCGGAATTCACCGCCGCGCCGGCCACAAGAAGGCGTTTGGTTTCGGGCGCCTGGTTCTCGGACGGGCACCAAGAGAGTTCTCTGGTTTCTGCGGCCTGTTATGGCAGGCCAAGCGATCAGGGTCCGGTTCTGTCGAGCGTTACCGCAAAAGTGCACCTCGGCTCGCCGAATTGCCCCAACATGACGATCTGTCCGTTGAAGCGGTCGCCGGTGAACTGGCCGGTGATCCAGGTATTGCCATGCACCATTCGAAGTCTGTTGTTCCTGATCGTGCCGCGGAAGGCGCGCCAGCGTACAGAAGTGCCGTCGACCCGGAAGTCGCTTATTCTTTCTTTTCTGACGCAGGCGCCGCCGCCCGTGTTCGACGGGAAAGCGGATCCGCTGTAAACGCCATCCTGGCCGCTTTGCGCCGGCGCCGGCCGATTGCCATCAGGATTGGCCGCAAGTGCATCTCCCGCCGGAGGAGACTGGGTGCGCGATGATTGCTCAAACGGCCAATCATCATTGCTTGCCGATGGACTGCCGGACCCGTGACCGGCCGTGCAAGCTGTCGTGAAAAGCCCAAGAATTGCAATGATACCAAAAAGCCGAACGGTTTGGCCGCGTCCGGCGGGGAGGCCCGACAATAGAGCGTGCAGTATACGCGGAGCCCGGTAACGCAGCCCGAAATTCCGTAGGATGAACGAAATTGATGCAAAGGATAGGTGACGATATTTCATTACGAACCACGCTCTTGCCATTGCACACAATCACGTGGCGCCTTTGCGTGCAGGGCCGCATACGTGAACAAAACCTGTCATTGGCTGTTGCGCCTCGGTCAACCGGCTGACATGACATCCGTCACGGCCTGTGAGGGGCATCCTAGGCAATCATTCTATCAACCGATACCGGAAGGGAGGGGAAGTGCACGGCGTCCCGGTCGTGTGCTGCGTGTCCCAATCTCGATCGAAAGCGAACCTCATTAGTGGCCTGGCAAATATGCGGTGACCTTTCATGGAGCCGATGGTTGCCGATGTTTAATGGACTGTACTGTCGCTCCAGGCTTCCACAACAATCGCTACATCGATTGGATACGGTTCGGGACCTGGGACGCTGGGTTCCGCGCCGGGACAGCGCGCTTCCACACCGCAGGTCCGAGAACATGATATTCCTCCAGTTCGGAGCTGCCTGCCATGTCCTGTCGCCCTATCGCGGTTATCGTGCTGATAGGCGTATTTGCCGTCGCAGGGTGTGTGGAAACCCCCGTGGGACCGACCATCCAGGTCCTGGCGGGACCGAGCGAGTCTCACGGTGCGTTCTAGTGCACTGCACAAATGATTGCGTGACTCAGGCCGGGGCAGGCGCAATGTCCCAATTACATGCAATCAATTCCAAAATTTTCACAGTCACAAGAAGAAGCAGGCGTACTATATATATTACCCTCATAGTTCGCTGAGCCATACAGCCCGCGGCGCGTCGATCACTGTCGCATCGGAGGACTCTGTCATGCCAGGTGTTCAGGACAGCCCCATTTCCCGCGTCGACGAGGATTTGACCCTGGCCTGCCGTCGGTCGTTTGAGCTGTTGCGGATTCCAGGCATCGGCTTGCAGCAAGAACACAAGAAAAATAGGCGGCACGCGGCAGAACGGCTGTGCGCGCAACCCGAGGAAGTCGGATTTCAGACGGCTATCGTACCGACCGGCGGCCAACCGGTGGTACTTGGCTTCCAAGAGAGTTGTCGGGGAACAGCTGCACGATCCGACACGGTCTGCGGCCGTATGGTGTAGTTCCATTCGCCATGGAAGCTGTCACGGACGAAATTGAGGCCCTGAATCCCAGTATCGGAAACCGCGATGCCCTCCGGGTATTCAGCCGGATCGAGTTTTCATCGGACGCTCATCCCGGTCCCGGTGGCGGGGCTGATGAGGTCGATGATGGCGCGGTAACTGACCAGCGGGTTGGCGCGCCAGTTCATGCTGATGCAGGTGAACAGGCGATGCTCGATCTTGTTCCATGTGCTGGTGCCAGGCGGCAGGTGGCGGATCTCGATGGCGATGCCCGATCCGTTATTAAATCGCTACGGACCCTCTTTCCAGGGCCGCACGGGCACGTCGTTGCTGCCGCCATCGGCGCTGATCACCACACGTTTCGCGTTCGGATAGCGCTGACGGCCGATGTCCTGCCACCGGTGGCGGATCGACTGCGCCGCGAAGGCAGAGGTGCCGTGGTCAACGCCGACGCTGACCCGGCCGGTATTCGCCGCCAGATCATGCACGCCATACGGGATCGCCCGCCCCAGCGCCATTGGGCGTTGTTCGCCAGTGCCGTCACGGAGGCGGAATATTACCTTCGCTTGCCTCGGCTTTCGGATTCTTTGATGAATGTGAGGAGCGACGAGCATGAGCCACCGTGAGGTCGTCCTCTGTAATGGCTTGCGAACTGCGATTGGCAAGTGCGATGTCAGTCTCAGGACGGTATCCGTACCCGCACTCGGCACCATAGCTGTACGTGCGGTCATGCGGCGCTCCAGCCTTAAAGGTTCGGATGTCGATGCCGCTATCATGGGAAATGTAATCCAGACCGGCTACAAGATCAATCCGGTGCTGCAAGAAAGGATGAATGCCGGCCTTCCGGTGGTCTGCCGGCCATGACCGTCAATCGCAGCGGCGGGGCGGCGCTCAAGCCGTCGCGTCGGCCTCCTGATCCCACGTCTTTTTGGCACCACACAGCAAGGAGTTTCACGATGTCGTTTCACCGCATGCCATTGCTCGCAGCCGGCCTGGCGACCCTTTTCTTGCCACTTCCGGGCACCCCGGCGGCCCGGGCCGACGGCCTGATCTCGCGCGTCGCCATTGTGCGCATCTTCGTCCCCGGCGTGGAAAGCCAGGCGCAGCTGGCCGATCGGCTGCGGGCTGAGGGCTACACGAATGTCGTCATGAGCTCGGTCTATCCGACGCCCGTCAACCCCTATCCCCAGAGCAACCGCTCGTGGACCAGGCATCTCGATCTGACCCCGGTGCATGCCGGCTGGAACGGCGTTGCCACCAAGGACGGCCAGGTTGTCCAGGTCTATGCCCAACTCCTGTCGCGCTGGAACTGACCCGTCTGGCTCTTATTGGGCTCCAGGGTGGTGATCTGCCTCACCCGACCAAGCCACCGATCAGGGCGCCGAGCAGAGCTTTGCCGCGGCGACGGACGTTGTGCACGAACTGGAAGAAGCCGAGATACAGCGGC
>NZ_NHRY01000137.1 GCF_002937115.1 Rhodopila globiformis
AGGCCGAGTTGCTGAAGGTGCTCGACCACCCGGAGATCCCGCTGCACACCAATGGCTCGGAGAACGACATCCGCTGCCAGGTGACCAAGCGCCATGTCAGCGGCGGCACCAGGACCGACGTCGGTCGGGATTGCCGCGATGCCTTCCTTGGCCTCGGCAAGACCTGCCGCAAGCTCGGGATCTCGTTCTGGAACTATCTCGGTGCCCGGCTCGGCGTGCCCGGCGCGCCGGCGGTGCCTCGCCTCGCCGAACTCATCCGCTGCCGCGGCCAGCCGGCCTGAGTGGGGCCGGGTCCCGGGGTTGTGCCCCGGTTACAGCAAGACTGCGTTGCGAGCGGTGGCGTGACTCGATGGCGCTGCGTCTGCGCGCGTGGCGCTGGTTGATCTGGTTGACCAACGCCTGCTTGCCCTGCGGCTTGCGCGGCAGCGTCTCCTTCAGCATTTCGGCAATGTCGCGCGGTGTCAGCAACGCCAAACCTGGCTGATGCGCCACCCGCTGCTCGGCGATGAACAGCATGGCCAGCATCACCATGGTGACGTGGTGGTCCCAGGCCCGCCAGCCCACCGCCTGGTAATCGGCCAGGCCGCATTCACCTTTGGCATCCTCGAAGGCGCGCTCGACCCAGTAGCGCCCGCCCTGCATGTGGGCCAGGCGTTGCGGTGGGGCGTCGGCCGGCGCGTTGGACAGGCTTTATTTGATCAGCAATTCTCAATGCGACTGAGTCGCGTTTTGAGCGATGATCCATGTCCTGGTGGGTGAGTCGCAAATGCCACCATGCGGGGCTTTCTTCGTCTGAAGGCGCCATTTTCGCCACTTCGGCCTTGCGGCGCGCGGCCAACCACGATTCTGAGGCTGTGTGAGTGCCCTTGAGGACTGCCTTGCCGATCTGAACATGGTCTGTGCCGGTCTGCCCGACCGTCGCAAAGGGCCATTGCCTGTCGGCGCCTACACCATGGCGGCCATCGGCCTGTCCGCGTTCTCGCTGTTCTTCATGGGCAGCCCGTCGTTCCTGGCCCATCAACGGGCCCTGGCGGAGGGGCAAGGCCGCTCGAACTGTCAGACCCTGTTCGGCATCGCCGCCATCCCCAGCGACAACTACATCCGCCAGATGCTGGATGGCGCCCCGACGGCGGCGTTCGATGGGCTGTTCCTCAAGACGCTCGAGACGCCGGGGCTGCTCGCGCCATTCCAGCGCCTCGGCGGACGGACACCAATCGCGCTGGATGGCACCGAACACCATTGCTCGCGCAAGATCCACTGCCCGCGGTGCTTGACGCGCAAGCGCGCCAATGGCGGCACCGAGTATTTCCATGCCTTCCTTGGCGCCAGCATTGTCGCGCAGGGGCACCAGCATGTCCTGCCGCTGCCACCGGAATTCATCGTGCCGCAGGACGGCGCGGCGAAGCAGGATTGCGAACGCAACGCAGCCAAGCGCTGGCTCGCCCGCCATGGCGCCTCGCTGGCGCATCTGCGGCCGGTGTTTCTCGGCGACGATCTGTTTGCCTGCCAGCCGATCGCCGCGGACATTCAGGCCGCCGGGGGCAATTTCATCCTGACCTCCAAGCCCAGTTCGCACCGGACCATCAGCGAGTATCTGTATGGGGCCACGCTGGCAGAACATCGCGAGACGGTGCTCAAACGCGGCAAGCGCACCACCACGGTTTACCATTGGCTCGCCGACGTGCCGCTGCGCGACCGCGCCGACGTGATTGCTCACGGTTGGTGATGGCACGTGCATGCGGCGCGCCATTGTCGAGTGGTGCGCAATCGCAGTGATGGATGGCCCGGATGGGCGGGACGAACTACGCCGAGACGGGAAGTGGCTGACCGCGCAGGGTCAGTAGGATCGCCTCGAGTGCCCCGATCCCGCGCCGTCGCGCTGTTTCGATGATCGAGCGCACGTCGGCATGGAGCTTCGCGCCCCAGACCGAGCGAAAGCAGTTGGTGACCTTGCGGAAGACCGCACTCCAGCGCAGCGCCTGCTCCGAACCGTTATTGGTCGGGGCAGCCTCCGGCTCGACGAGAAAGACGAACAGCCTGTCCTGCCACCTGACCAAGCTGCGACGGAACCTCTCGGCGGCCACGTTGCCCATGATCGGCTGCGCGAGCATCTCCGAGAGCGCAAGGAAGTGGCGCCGGAAGAAGGCGTCGAGCACCTGCAGACCGTAGCGGCGCATCAGGTGCTCGCGGTTGCGCCAGACGCGGATAGCGCGGCACAGCAGCGGGATCACCCGCCCCGCCAGCACGGTGTCGCCGCTGTCGAGCGCATACTGGGCATCGCGGAGGATGTGCGCCCTATGCCGATGTCGGCATAGCGTGCATTACGCCGACCTCCGGGTTATGCCGACTTTCCCCTGCCAGTTGGCCCGGACGGCGGTGATCGCTGCCGCGGGGGCGGCATAATCAGAGCGCCTCGAGGAAGACGAGCAGCTTGTCCGGCGGCCGGTAGCGGCCTGGCGTGATGTTGGCTGGGGTTGCCTTCGCCAGAGCCCGTTCCTTGAGTTCGAGGTCGGCGTGCAGGTACATCTGGGTCGTCTCGATCTGCTCGTGGCCAAGCCATAGCGCGATGACAGAAGTATCGACGCCGGCGCGCAGCAGCCGCATCGCCGCGGTATGCCGCAACACGTGCATGGTGACGGCCTTCTGGCCCAGCGATGGGCAGGTGCGGGCGGCAATCTCGACGTACTTGGTAAGGCGATGCTCGAGTGCATCACGGCTGAGCGTCCTGCCACTCCGGGTGGCGAACAGTGGCTCGCTCGGTTGACCCGCGCGTTCGGCGAGCCAGCCGCGGAGAACCGCACTCGTGCCCGAGGTCAGCGGCGTGACCCGCTGCTTGCGCCCCTTTCCCAGGCAACTGACATGGGCGCCAGCGCCGAGATGGACATCGGCACAGTGCAGGCCAATCAGTTCGGACACCCGCAGGCCCGTCTGCGCGGCCAGCGCCAGCAGAGCACGATCGCGCCGTCCGGTCGGGCTTGACGGCGTGAGGGCGGCAAGCAGCGCGTTGAGTTCCGGTTCGCTCAGGAAGGTCACCAGCCGCCGGTCGTAACGCTTGGCGGGAATGGCGAGCACACGCGCGATCACGGCGGCATGCTCGGGGTGGCGCAGGGCGGCGTATCGGAACAACGAGCGGATGGCGGCCAGGCGGGCGTTACGAGTACGGACGCCGTTGTTCCGCTGGGTTTCCAGGTGGTCGAGGAAGGCGCCGATGACCGGGGCGTCGAGGTCGTCGATGTCCAGTTGCGATGGCTGCTTGTGTTTCTGTGCCGAGACAAAGACCAGCAGCAGCCGCAGGGTGTCCCGATAGGCGGCGCACGTGTGCGGGCTGGCCTGGCGCTGACGGATCAGGCGGTCCGTGAAGAACGCCTGCAAGGTTGTGGCAAGGGCGGTCATGCGTCACCTCCGAGGTGACGGTCCAGCCGTTCACTGGCCAGTTGCAGCAATTCCGGAGCGGCCGAGAGGTACCAGTAGGTTTTGCCGGGATCGACATGGCCGAGATAGGTCGACAGCAGCGCGAGCCGCGCGCCCGGGTCGCCGTCATCGCGATAGCTGTCAAGGATGGTGCGGACGGCGAAGGCGTGGCGCATATCGTGTAGCCTTGGCCGGCACATGGCTGAGCGCGGCAGCAGGCCAGCCTGGCCGACCAGTTTGTGAAAGGTCGGCCGGACGTTGGTGTAGAGCAACCTGGTGCCCGCCATGGAGACGAACAGAGCCGGCGAACGCGGCGCCTGACGGGGACGGTCGTCGCGGCCCAGACACGTCCCGAGAGCAGTGACGGTGCTCGGATGCAGCGGCACCTCACGGGACTTGCCGAACTTTCCGTTGCGGATCGTCAGCAGACCCTCGACCGGATCGAAATCGCCGCAATCGAGGTTGATGGCCTCGCCAACCCGCATTCCGCTCACCGCCAACAGGGCGATCAACGTCCGATACGTCGCCACCCGGTGAGGCGTGCGCAAGCTGCCGGCCGCCGCCATCAAGGCGGCAATGTCCGCATCCGAGTAGAGATAGGGCGTAGCGCGACGATTCTGCCCCGGCAGCAGGTCCCGCGCCGGCACCTCCGTCGCCGGGTCGATGCCTTGTAATAGGGGCAAAACCCCGGGCGAATTTGATGAGCGCTCATATCGTTCCGCAATTGGATACCAAAAAATGGCGGAATTCCATGCCTGTCGTTCCGGCTTCGAGCGTATGCTGCACGTGCGTGCCCGGGGTTTTGCCCCTATTACGATGCCTTGCAGGTAAGTGGCAAAGCGGCGAACGATCGACAGCCGGGTCGCGGCCCAACTTCGGTGCGCACCCGGCGAGACGGTCGCCCAGGCCACTGCCGTGGCAGTGGTCAGGTGGTCCTCACCACACGCCTCAACGTCGGTGAGGAACTGAGCCAGCAGTTTCTCGGCCCGAACCAGCCTGTAACCAAGGACGCGCCGCACGGCCAGGTAGTCGGCCAAGGCCTGGCGAAGGGGGTTCATGCGACCTCTCCCGGCCAGGGGCGCGCGATCGTGCGCAGCCGGTCGCGGTCGACCTTGGCGTAGATCGCAGTCGTCAGGGCGCGACGGTGACGCAGGAGCTGACCGATCTCCGGCAGCGACGCGCCAGCACGCAGCATCTGGGTCGCCGCGGTATGGCGCAGACGGTGCGCATGGATTTGGCCAAGCCCGGCCCGTCGGGCAGCGGCGGCCACGATCTGGGTCACTCCGCCGGAGCTGAGCGAACGATGCGGCGCCTTGATGCGCACGAACACGGTTCGACCATGAGGTCTTGCCGGACGGCCGCAGTGCAGATACGCCGCGACCGCTTCACCGACGTCCGTGGGCAACGGCAGGCGTTCGGTGCAATTGGCCTTGCCATGCACGATGATCTCACCGGCGCGCCAGTCGATGTCATCAAGCGCGAGCCTGGCCACTTCGTCCGCTCGCAGGCCCAGACGGACCAGGATGGTCAGCACCGCGAGGTCGCGGCAGCCGTTCGGTGTGCGGCTGTCGCAGGACGCCAGGAGGCGTCGGACCTGGTCGGCATCCAATGCCTTGGGCAGCCCGCTCAGCCGCCGGCCGGCGACCGATGGCACCGCCACGGCGAGCGATTGCGCGATGGCCCCATCGAGATGAAGGAAGCCGAGCAGCGAGCGGAGCGCCGTCACGGTCAATTTGGCCGCGCTCTGGCCCTGCTGCGGGCAGCGCCGGACCACGAAGGCGATGACGTCGGCAGACGTCAGGCCTGCCAGGTCCAGGGCAAGGCCATCAGGCGAGATCCTGCCCTGAAGGAAGAGACGCACCGCATCGACATAGCCGCGCGCGGTCTCGCTCCCCAGGCCACGCTCGACTGTCAGGTAGTGGCAATATCGTTCCAGCGTTGTCTCCACGGGGCCGCTGGGCATCGGCAATGGCGGCATTGGCGCCACGCCAAGGCCACGCAGGAAAGCCAGGATCGGCCGCATCGCCTTGATCGACAGGAAATCTCCGTAACCAGCGGCGCGGCGGGCACGCAGAAAGCGTTCCACCTCGCTTGCGTGCAGATCAGCCACGCCGAGGCCCTCACCCCCGAGCCAACGGCTCAGGTGGGCCAGCAGACCCATCTGTTTGCAGGCGGAACCTGGCCTATAGCCTTGGTTCGTGAGTTCGTCGGCGAAGCCAGCCGCAAATGCTGAAAGTGGACCCGATATCCGAACACAAGACGGATCGGTCGCCATGAAAGCCTCCTCTCATTTGGCAAGGAGAGGAGACTGCGCCTTCCTCGAGGCGCTCTGATTATGCCGCCCCCGCGGCAGCGATCACCGCCGTCCGGGCCAACTGGCAGGGGAAAGTCGGCATAACCCGGAGGTCGGCGTAATGCGCCAGGCAGGCTTGGTGCTTTTCGCCCCAGCCGGCCTGCGAGCCCAGACGGTCGGAGATCCAGACGCGCGGCCGCACGCCGCCGAGGAAGCGCTCGACCACATCCTTGTCGCGCCCCGGTTCGACGACGAAGCAGCAACTGTCGGCGTTCTGGAACACCCACAGCCACCAATTGGCCTTGCCCACGCGAAACGCGTCTCGTCCGAGCCGATCACCGTCCCGGCCAGCAGCCGCCTGCGGATCGGCGCCACCTGCGCCGCGAACGCCGGCGCCGCTGCCTTCAGTATCGCCGCCAGGGCGCCCTCGCTCAGCCTCACCCCGAACTGCACGTCCAGAACCGAGGCCAGCCGCTCATACGACACGGCGTGGCACTGCCGCAGATGCACCACCCTCGCCCGCAGGTTTTCGCCGAACGGCGATCCCGGTTCCGTCCCCGGCGGCGGCTCCGCTATGAACGCCTGGCGGCAGCACGGGCAGGTTCCGCGTCGCAGGATGACCCGGGTGATGACCGCCGGCGCCAGCGGGATCTCGACGTGGTCGTACGTCTCGCCCGCGCTTTGCTCCACCCCAGACAGGTCCGCGGCACAATGCGGGCACGTCCCCGCCCGCATGTCCTTCACCGCGGTCGGATTGTCGCACAGCGGGCGGTGTGCGCCCGGATGGCCCCGCCGCGGATGCGCCGGCGTGGCGGCGGGCAGTCCGCTGGCATTCGGTTTCACCGCCTGGGACGGCGGCAGGCTCGAATTCCGCGGCGTCTTCTTCGGCCGGCCAAGCCTGGCTTGCAGGGCCGCAATCTCCGCTTGCTGCCGCTTGATCTGAGCGTCCTTGGCACTGCCCTCGCCGCGCAGCCGCTCGTTCTCGGCCCGCAGCCGATCGTTCGCCGCGTGCAGCGCCGCGTTCTCATCCTGCACCTGCTGGAGCAGACCGTCCCGGAAATCGGGCTCCAGACCGATGCGGGCGGGCATATGCGTCATGGTCCGAGTGAAACACCGGCTCCGTCCCGGCTTCAATCACCCCGGACACAGGCCTGACCACAGCGTCAGCCCGCTTTCAAGCGGACACTTGGTGCCCGATGATGCTTCCCGGCATTCTCGTTACGATGGAGCGCCGTTTGGACGTGAACAATCACACGCCGACGCATTGCAGGTCACCTGGTTCTCCATCGAGATGTTCGACGCCAAGGGCAAGCGGACCTACCACAACAGTTTCGTGACTGACTTGCCGGTCACCGTAGGCAATGTCGCAGAACTCGCCGCCTGCGGGCGGGCGCGCTGGAAGATCGAGAACGAGACCTTCAATGTCCTCAAATGCGGCGGCTACAACCTCGAGCACAATTTCGGCCACGGCAAGGACACGCTGGCCAGCGTGCTGGTGGTGCTGAACCTGCTGGCGTTTGCCAATCACACCGTTGCCTCGCTCGCCGTCCCGGCCTGGCGGACGGCGCTGGCTGCAAAAGGCGCGACCTACCGGTTCTTCGAGCACTTGCGGACCATCACCACATACGTCGTGTTCCAGAACTGGGCGCACTTGCTGCACGCGATCGCGGAAGCTGATATCCGGCCGCCCTGAACCGGAAACGCCATCTCCTCGCAAACCCGTCCCCGCCGCCAGACAAGGCACAAAATTGCGCTTACAACCTGGATTTAGACCTGCTGCGGCGTCATGCCAGATTGGGCGCCGCGGTCAAATCCCTCCCAACACGAGAGCACAACCCAGGCGTGTAAGCCTTCCACTCGAAACAGCGGAGAGCCGATTACTTGGACGTTACTTATATCTTCCGTTCCCGTGGCGCTTGACCGCCGGGCATCTGCGCTGACGCGCCGCCGCCGTCAGCCTGACGGATGTCGAGAGCCTTCGCCGCCGGCGAACAAACCGCCACCCCAAACCCGCCCGCCATC
>NZ_NHRY01000138.1 GCF_002937115.1 Rhodopila globiformis
CTACAAGGCGGTTGTCGATGCCTGCTGCGAGGCCTGGAACAAGCTCATGCAAATGCCGGAACGGATTGCTTCCCTGACCCAGCGCAAATGGGCAGCAATAACGGTCACCGGATAGGGCCGTTGGTATGAGCTGGAGGTCCGGCACGAGGTCGCTGGTCATTCGTGACGTAGTCGGAAGATGGATCGCCCTCATGTCCTGGCATCCCGTTGCTCAGCCGGGATATGCATCGCCGCTGGCGGCAGTTGCGACCCCGGTCAGTGCGCGCTGTAGCCTTCCGGGCATCGGTTACACCAGGACCAGGCCAAGGATGACCACCAGCAGGAAGCCGATCAGCCCGAGATAAAAGTTCAGGTGCCCGGATTGCAGCAGCCGCAGCCGATCGGCGGCGGCCTGGATCAGGCGCACCGCGGGCGCGAACAGGTACGGCCCGAACATCGGCGCGACATCGTGGCTGAAGTCCAGCCGTGTCACGAAATACTCGCGCACCGGCGATTCCCGCGTCGCTTCGATCGTCGGCCGGTAGATGAAGCTGTAGAACGTGCGCAGTGCGTTGGAGAACGTCAGCGCCGTCGTGGCGGTACGCGCGACATCCTGCTGCACGCCGCCATACCAGACCGGCACCCGGCGGACGGTAAATCGCCGGCTGGCCAGCAACAGCAGGATCGGCACCAGGGCCAGCAGTGGCATGACGACGACCAGCAACGTGGGCGAGATGAAGGCGAACGTCGCCGTCAGCGGCACCAGCAGCAGGCCGTCCCGCATCTGCGCCGCCGCCTCCGTCCCGAACTGCACAACGGTTGCATCCGCCAGCGCCGACAGCCACCACGGCATGCCGACCGCCAGCGCCAGCACGCTTGCGCCGAGCAGCCCGACCGCGCCGGTTGTGGTTGCCGGCACACGGCCGGATCGATGATCCCCGCCGCCGAGCAGGCCGATGCCGAAAACCTTGATGAAGGTTGCGAACGCAACGGCTGCGGTCAGTGCCAGGCCCGCGCCGGCCAGGGCCAGAGTCAGGCGGCCGGCAAGGTCGGGCAGATGGAAGCCCTGGAACACGGTCTGGAAGGTGAACCACTCGCTGACGAACCCGGCCTGCGGCGGCATTGCCGCGAGGCTCATTGCCGCGAACAGCGCGCCGACGCTGAAGATCCAGTGAGTGCGCCGGGCCAACAGCGAATGGCGGATGAGATAGCTGCCGGTCGCGGCGAACACGCCATCGGCGGCCAGGAACAGCCCACCCTTCGCGAGCGCGTGGCCGGCGAGGTGCAGCAGCGCAACGGTCCAGGCCAGGCCGGCAAGATCCGGCAGGTTGCTTTCCTGGAACAGGATCGCCACGCCCAGCGCCGTGACGGCGATCGCCGCGTTCTCCGCCGAGGAGAAACTGAGCAGGCACCGCCAGTCCTCCTGCTGGAAGGCGTACAGCACCGTCAGGATCGCGCTGAGCACACCAACGGCGACGACGAAGATGCCAAGCCCGTAGCCGCCGCCCGGCAACGTGCCCGGCAGCCAGCCCAGCAGGCTGCGGCTGAGCGCGAAATACGCCGCGTTGAGCACGACGCCCGACAGCACCGCGCCGGATGCGCCGCTGCCCGAGCCGTAGGCGCCGGGGAACCACTCGTAGAACGGCAGCAGCCCAAGCTTGGCGCCGAAGCCGATGACCAGCAGGAGGCCGACGACGACCCGCACCGGCACCGACAGGGCCGCACCGGCATGGACGAAGGCGTCGTAGGACAGGCCCCGCGCCGGCACGCCGAGCAGCAGGAACGCAACGAGCAGCGCGACCGCGCCCACTTCCAGCATGCCCAGCATGAACAGCACCGGTTGGCCGGGGGAAGGCGCGAGCCGCTCGCTCAGGATCATCAGCGCACCGCCCAGGCTCATCAGTTCCCAGGCGACCAGGAAGAAGCCGCCATGCTGCAGGCCGAACACGCCCAGCGCCCCGAGCAGGCTGCAGGCCGTGCCAAACAGCCAGGCGGCACATCCGTGCGGCGAGGGCGAGGCGATCAGGCCGCCCAGGGCGGCAGGCACCAGGCCGAAGCCCATCAGCCACAAGGCGTCCGGCGTCATCTGGAACGTTGTGGCTTCATCGGCCATGCGCAGCGGCAGGCTGACGGGTGCGGTGCCGGCGGGCAAGGTGACAACGGCGGCAACAATCCCGCACAGCGCGCCCAGGCCGAGCAGAATGCGCGCGAAGCCGAGCGGACGGCCGATCAGGGCCAGGATCGCGGCGAGAATCCACAGTGCCGCAGCAGCGGCGAGAAGTTCATTGCCCAATGTGGCCTCCCCTGACCTGCTGTGGCGCGCGGTCGAGGAACATCAGCAGCGCCTGGATGATCGCCGCGGGATTCGGCGGACAACCCGGAAGATAGACATCGACCGGCAGCACGCCGTCGAGGCCGTGACCGCAGGCATAGCCGCCGGCGGCAATGCCCCCCGACACCGCGCAGGTTCCGGCTGCCATCACCCAGCGTGGTTGCGGCATGGCGTCATACGTGGCGCGCAACGGCGCCGCCATCGCGGCGGTGACCGGGCCCGTCACAAGCAGCAAATCGGCGAAACGTGGCGACGGCGTGAAGAAAATGCCCAGCCGGTGCAGGTTGTAGAACGGGTTGTTCAGCGCCTGGAGCTCGGATTCGCAGCCGTTGCACGAGCCGGCGTCGACGTGCCGGATATGCAGGCTGCGGCGGAAGCCGCGCCGTTCGGACCTGCCGGATGGCGTTGCTTCAGGAGCTGGCTCCGCCCAGCGTAAATCGTTGCGCTGCCGTACGCCGAATGCCCAGTCGGCGGAGGCAGCCATGGCCCCGGTCGGACAGGCCTCGACGCAAAGCTGGCAGACGACGCAGCGGCCGTAATCGACAGCCAGCCCGCCATCACCGGCCTGGATGGCCCCGGTCGGACAGATGGCAGCGCAGTCGGCGCATCCGGGGGTGCAACGGTCCGGGTGGTAGCGCGGCATCCCGAGCAGGCCCTCCTGCCCATCGTTGCCGCCTTTCCGCGGCCAGCGCGTGGTCGCCTTGCCCTTTGCCAGCCCGATCAGGGTCCATAGCGCCATCGCTCGCTCCTATCGGGCACAGCCGGAAATCGTCAGGCCGAAGCTGGCCTCGTTGATCGCGTAGTCCATCATGTTCGTGTCGTGCACGGTGAAGGGGAACGCCCGCCAGTTGGAGAACGAGGGCGACTTGATCTTGACCCGCGCGAGCCGCCCGTCGCTGCCGAAATGAACGGCGTAGAACAGCGTGCCGCGTGGTGATTCCGCCCAGCCCAGGCCCTCGGCCAGCGGCACCGGCGGGCACGGGCTGCGCACCGGGCCGTCGGGCAGGCTGTGCAGGACGTGCTGCATGATGGTGATGCTGGCGTCGATTTCCTCGATCCGCACCCGGGCGCGGGCGTAGGCGTCGCCTTCCTCCCGCACCGGGATGGTCAGCGGCACCTCGGCATAGGCCGCATAGGGATGGTCGCGCCGCAGGTCGCGGTCGGTATTGGAGGCGCGCTGCACCGGCCCGGTCGCGCCCTGCTCGAACGCCACCTGGTGCGTCAGCACGCCGGTGGTGAGCAGCCGATCGAGATGGCTGTCGGAGGCTTCGAGGTGACGCACGTATTGGGCGATGTCCGCCCGCAGCGCTTCCAGCGCCGCGCTGAGCCAGTCCTTCGGTTGCAGGTCGCGCCGCAGGCCGCCGGGGATCAGCAGGCTGCGCAGGAAGCGGCTGCCGGTCAGGCGGGCGTTGATCTGCTTCGCCCGCTCCTCCAGCAGCTTGCCCTGCGCCTCGCCGACTTTCAGCGTGGTGGTGTTACAGAGATGGCCGAGATAATGCAGGTGGTTGTAAAGCCGTTCCAGTTCCGCCAGCAGCACGCGCAGCCACTGCGCGCGCGGCGGCACAGTGCAGTCGCAGGCGGCTTCGACCGCGTGGCAGAAGGCCAGCGCATGGGCGACGCTGCCGACGGCGGAGACGCGCTCGGCCAGGATCACGCCATGCGTGGCATCGACACCCTGAAAGCGGTCTTCCATGCCGCGGTGCTTGTAGAAAAGCTGCGGCTGGTAATGCAGAATCTGCTCGCCGATGTAGAAGAAGTTGAACTCGGCGGATTCCAGCACATCGGCGCGCACCGGCCCGAACGGCAGCAACTGCACGTCCGGCGCCTGCATTTCCGGCAGCGCGCGGGGACTGTTGCCGTTCAGTGATGGCTGTGCCGCTGCGCCGTGCCCGTTCGCCGGGGCCAGCGGCGGCGGAATGTTCGCGTGCAGGACCAAGCGGTTTGGCTCCGGGTGGTCGCGGAAGCGCAGGCCGAACAGGTCCATGATCTCGCGTTCATACCAGCCAAGCAACGGCCAGATCGCCGCCAGGCTGGGCGGTTCGGCCGTTGGCTTGCAGCGCCATAGGACGAAGCTTCCACCCGCGGCGGGGGTACCGAGATAGCGCAATTCCACGGCGCCGTCCTGGCCGGCGCAGGCATAGGCCATCTGCATGCGCCCGAGGGAATCGAGAAGCTGCTGCGCCGCCGCCGGCAGGTCCTCGATGCTGATGTCGCGTATTTCGGTGCCCTTCATGGCATGTGTCCGGCAAGCAGGGACCCATCCCCGAGCGCATGCGTGATGCCGCCGAAATAGGCCCAGACGGCCTGCGGCCACCACAGGCCAAGCGCGAACAACGGCAGCAGCGCCAGCCACATGGGCGCCACGCACCAGGCGCTGAGGCCGCCGCGCACGCTGTCGGGCTGCTCCGGCGCCTCGGCATACATGAGACGGAAATGGTTGAGGAAACCAATGAAAATGACGATCAGCAGCACGGCCATGACGAACGACGCCCAGGCGGCGCTGGTCTGCAGCCCGGCGCGCAGGATGGTCAGTTCGCTGGCGAACAGGCCGAACGGCGGCGCGCCGGTGATGGCGACCGCACCGGCCAGCCACAGCGCTCCGGCGACCGGGAAGTGCCGGCCGACCAGGCGGATATCGGCGATGTCCTTGGTGCCGTAGCTGCGCATCATGTTGCCCGCGCCGAAGAACATCAGCGACTTGTTCAGAGAATGGTTCAGCATGTGGTACAGCGCCCCGGCGATGCCGAGCGGGCCGCCGAAGCCGACGCCAAGCGCGATAACCCCCATGTGCTCGACGCTGGAATAGGCCATCAGCCGCTTGATACCCTCCTGCCGCACGATGAACAGCGCCGCGACGATCAGCGAAACGACGCCGAGCGCGACCAGCGTCAGCCGCAGCAACGGGCCGGTGTGCGCGGCGTCGGCAATGGCCAGGTAGCGGATAATGCCGATCATTGCGGTGTTGAGCAGCGCGCCGGACAGCAGGGCCGAGACCGGCGTCGGGCCTTCGCTGTGCGCATCCGGCAGCCAGGTGTGCATCGGCGCAAGACCGACCTTGGTGCCGTAGCCGATCAGCACCAGGAGAAACGCCAAGGTCAGCAGCGCATGGTTCATCCGCGGCGCCGCACCCCGCAACGCTTCCCACGTCATGTCATAGGTCGGCCCCAGAACGAAACTACCGGCCCAGTAGAACAGGATCGTGCCGAGCAGGGCCAGGCTGATGCCGCCGGAGACGACGATGATGTATTTCCACGCCGCCTCGATGCTTTCGGCGGCGCGTTCGAAAGCGACCAGGAACGTGCTGACCAGCGTCGTCAGTTCGATAGCGATCCAGTAGAGCCCGGCGTTGTTCATCATCGGCCCGACCAGCGTGGTCAGCGCGAAGCCGGCGAACAGGGCGTAGAACACCGGCAGGCGCCCGGGCTCGTCAAGCAGGCGCATGTAGCCGACGGCATGGATCGAGGCGAGCAGATAGACGACGGCGGCGCACAGCACCACCCAGGCGCCCAGCGCGTCAACGATGATGTAGCCGTCCCAGAACACTCGCGGATCGGCTTGCACCAGCCAGGGCAGCGGCACGGCTGCCGCGAAGGAAACGATGCTCGCCGTCAGGTTCAGCGCCGCGGCAAGCCCAGGTCGTCGCGCGACGACGATCAGGATGATTGCCACCAATGGCGCCAGGGCGACCGCGAGAAGCAGGATGCCGACCATCTAACCCACCAGTCGCCGGAGTTCGAGGCTGCTCGTCGTGCCAACGTGCGTCATCAGGTACTGCACCAGCAGGCCGAAGCAGGCGACGACGATCAGCAGGTCGAACAGAATGACGATCTCGATCAGCAACGGCATGCCCGGCACCAGGATCTGCGCGCCGAGGAAAATGCCGTTCTCCAGCACCAGAAGCCCGAGGATCTGGCTGATCGCCTCGTGCCGCACCGCCAGCATGAGAAAGCCAATCAGCTTCATCGACAGCATCACCGTCAGGGCCAGCACGACGACGGTGCCGGTCAGCCCCAGCTCCGCGCCGATGCGGGACGAGACGCCCAACGCGAAGATCACGGCGAAGGCGCCGACGACCAGGCTGGTGCTGGCCTGCAGGATCACGTGCACCTCGCGCGCGATGTGCAGGCGGCGGATGATGCGCAGCACCAGGTACGGCAGCAGGCAGCCGCGGAACAGGAAGGTCAGGATGGCGATCAGGTAAAGTTCGGGATAATCGCCGTAGTAGCCGATGGCGGCGGAGAGAATGCCGATCAGCCAGGACTCGGCGGCGAAGGCGTACAGGTAGTGGCGCAGCCAGCGCGAGCCGAGCATCACGAACGCCAGCAGCAGGCTGGCGATGGCGATCAGGCTGAACAGCGACGCGGCGAGCGGGGGAAGATGGGCGGCCAGCATGGGTCAGCTCAATTGTGTGCCGATGATGGCAAGGACGGCGAGCAGGAAGGAGGCGGCAAGCGGCTCCTGATAGCGGTAAAACCGAAGCCGCGACTGGACAGTATCGACCACCACGACGGCACAGGCCACCAGCGCGAACTTCAGCATCAGCGCGACGGTGCTGCCGGCGACGCCGAGCGCCGTGCCCTGATAGGACAGCCCCCAGGGCAGCAGCAGGACGTTGCAGAAGATCGTGTAGAGGATGAACTGCTTCATCGCCGAGGTCCAGCGCAGCAGTGCCAGCAATGGACCGGAATATTCCAGGATCCGTCCCTCCTCGATCATGTACACCTCAATATGGGTGCTGGAATGGATCGGCAGCCGATCAGTCTCGACTGTCAGCAGCACGAAGAATGCGGCAACGAGGAACAGATGCGTCGGGCTCCAGTAGACCGCCGGCTGGGCCACCAGCAGATGGTTCACCACGAACGGCAGCATTGCCTTGGCCAGCAAGGTGATGCCGACGAACACCAGGATCAGCGTCGGTTCGGCCAGGATGGCGACCATGACGGCGCGGCTCGACCCGACGCCGCCGTAAGCGCTGGTGGTATCAAGCCCGGCCAGCGTGATCATGAACGAGCCAAGCGTCAGGATAAGGCCACCGCCGAGGATGTCGCCCATGTCCGACAGCGGCAACGGATAGTTGGTAATCACCGGAATCAGGATCGGCACCGTCAGCATGGCGGTGAAGGCGACGATAGGCGCTGTCCAGTAGAGCCAGGACGCGGTCTCGGGCACGACGATCTGTTTATGGAACAGCTTCCACAGGTCCCGGTAGGGCTGGAAGATGCCCGGTCCCCGGGCGCGCTGCACGCGTTCCTCGAACTGGAGGATGATTCCTTGCAGCAGCGGGGCCAACACCAGGACGGCCAGAACCTGCATGACCTGAAGGATGATGTCGCGCGCGCTCATGCATCACCTGTGGGCGATACGAGCTCGTTATATGGTCGAACCATGCCTCGGCCTGAGGAAAGGCCGCGTTGTCCGGGCGCCTTGAGCAACGCACAAACCTCCAGTTGTCCGATCGGAAGCCAATCGGGTTACAGGAGGAGTCATCAGCCCTGGGGGCGGTTAAGGGCGAACTCCATCGCCACGATAACGCTATTAGAAAGGCATGGCGGCCGGCCTGTCAAGCGAAGATCGCACCAAACAAGTGAGGCCGGGATCGAGGCTGCCGGCCGCAACGCATTCGATCGAAGAAGATAAATGACGTGCCCTCAGGTATCCCCTCATTTTAGCCATAGCATGGCATCGACACAAAAGAATCGGCAGCGCGGCCGGGGATTCTGAAAAGAATCACGGTCCCGGCGCTGATGTAAGGTTCTTGCGTTTTGCGCCGAGCC